>DSBT01000176.1 GCA_011045915.1 Mesotoga infera | reverse complement strand
TCCATCGTTCTTCGATAAAGTAGACTACGAAATCATAAATCCTCACGATAGAAAAACCCGTACTGGAACCGTTCCGATACTTATAGAGAGCATTCCTTCAGGTTCGAATAGCAAATTCTCACTGCTCTATGTTCCGTTCGACCTTATTGGAAAAGAAAAGGAAGAATCCGTCAAACAAATGCTTGAGGATCTGAAAGTAATCGCCAAAGGAATCGTAGCAATGTTCACTGTTTATGGTTTTGGAGCAAAGACCTCAAGCGGATATGGAATAGCCAGCAACAATGTAAAAAACGGAAAAGTCTACACTGACATGTCTGTAAAGATAGAGCAAGAAAACAAGGCAATGAAGCTTCCTGAGAATTTCCTGCAATTTCTCAACGAAAACGGGACTGTAAAAGGCGAACTGATTGACAATTCAACAGGAACCCTGCTCAGCAATAAAAATTTTCAAAAGCGGAAGACAGAGCACGGTTTTCTGAGTGGTGATGAATTCTCAAAATTTAAACGCTGGTATGAGGAAAATGGTGAATCTTACATGAAATCATTGAGTGTCAAACACTCTCAACAAAACGCGGGAGAATTTGCGAGCTTTACTGACCTTATAGACTTAACAAGGGCAATAGCCGATATGAACGCTCAACCAGATACAGCGGGAGGTAATCCTGATGAATAAAGATTTGACTGTTCTTGCAGAAAACAGAGACGTTTTGCTTACTGCTGAAATTGCATGTTGGTTGCACATGATAGGGAAGTATCACGAAGACTTCATAAGCGGAAAAAACAGGAAGCTAGATGCTATGGTTCCCTCCGAAATCATTGTGAATCCCATGATGAGTAAGCTTTTCGTGAAGGATCTCACTGACGGGCTCTCAGAAAAGGTGGCTGATAAATGGGCAATTGACACATCGTTTGTCAAGAAGATAATAATCAGGGAATTCGTTGAGACTCATAAGAAAAGCAACCTCAAAAATCCTTATCTGAGCTTGAATCGAGATGCACACGGTAGGAGCTCAGGAACTGAGAAAGGAATTCTTGATGATAGTGCATATGAAGACCAAAAAAATAGGGCTAATGGTATCATATACCCATCTACCGCATTTGGTTTTGAAAATAGCTACATGGACATTGACGAAATAGCTTCCGAAAGACATATTCTGTACAACTTCATACAACAAAAGTTAGATGTAATTCGAAAACTGGCTGGGCAGAACTGTGCAGAAAACCTTAGAATGTGGAACGTACTTAGACAGGAGCTTATCAGCACACTTCAGAGGCATTTCAGTAGAACAATAGGAGATACTAGAAGGCCTATAAATGACGTTACTCTTTGGGACCAAACAATATCTTCGGTAGCTTTTTTCAAAGCAGAGCTTGCAGAAGCTTTACTTAATGGATATAAAGATCCTTTCGATAAATACAACAAATACAACAGATACACTTTCAGATATCTTCACGTGACTTTCGACGGCGAAAGCTATGTTGCAAAAGGAACTGGTATTGGCGACATAATAACTCGAAGAAAGCTTATCGATGAAGCATTTGATTCAGCAAAATCATTAATCGAGGTGGAGTATCCTCTCGGTTTAGAAATATACAGAGACACAAACGGGATAACCTTCCTAATTCCAGAGCTAAGTGAAATACTAGCGATTGATGACTTAGTTGTGAAGAAAGGGGTCAGTCTAAAGCAGACAATCTCAGAAGAGATCACTACCTCAACTAACTGGGAAATTACTCCGTTCTTCCATATAAGCGAAAGACCTTCAAGAAATCTCTATAATTTGGGTTCTATGGTATCAAAAAAGCCTGATGGCAATATTCCTTGTCTGAAACTTCAAGAACTTTGGGCCGAAAAAGCAGAGTTGTGCCCTTCCTGCAATATAAGACCAATTGATATTAACTCTGGAAAACGTAGGATCAAGTTTTGTGAAGAATGCTACAAGAGAATCACTGGTCGTGGAAAGCAGTGGGTGGAAAACAGGAATAATCAAACAGTATGGATAGATGAAATCGCGGATTCAACAGGAAAAATCGCACTGCTTAGCTTTGGTTTCAGTTTGGATGATTGGATCAATAACGCAGACAATCTTTCAACATTCAGAAACCTTAAGAAGACGGTTGGTTTCTCCTTCAAGGAACTCACGGAAGAGCTTTCAACATTAAATGAGCTGTGTTCTAAGCCACATCTGAAAAGTATTGCGAAAAAACACGTCTTAATTGATCCCAAAACAAAAACAGTTGATGGCCTTTATGACTTCATGGTGGGTTCTGAGGACCTCGAAGATAACAAAGCGCTCACAAAGGATGAAAAGCTGGCACTCGCAATTTGGCGAAAGCCTCCTTCTTTCGCAAGGGTTCGTAGAGTTTGGGAGACGACGAGAAAATTCTGGGATGAGGCTCTTGAAGAAATCAAAGGAGTTATCAATCCAATAACTGAAAGGCTTGTTCTGAGAGTTCGGACGAATAATCTA
>DSBT01000175.1 GCA_011045915.1 Mesotoga infera | reverse complement strand
CAGGTCCTCCACAAACAACACCACCATAATAAAAAATAGAGGGCAAGAAAGCCCTCTCCCTTTGGGAGTTTTAAACTAACACAATTATAACTCTTTTGACCACGTCAGTCAATATCGCGATATTGGGATCTAGTCTGCCAGTGAGATATCCTCTCTCAGGGTCATAAGGCCAGCACCTATCGTTATCACTGCCGCAATTGATAGATTCACTAAAGAAGGGACAACCGCCTGGGACAGGCCGAAATCAAGCATTGAAATTCCCTGGAGGAGAACCAGAAGGGATGTTGTCGGCAGGTTTCTACTGAAAGATTCAAGCCAGTCAGGAAACATCGAATGGGGAATTAGAATTCCGCTCAGAACCAGTAACGTCGTGACTATTGATATGGAAGTCAGCTGTGCGCTCCTCGAAGAATTGAGAACAGTACCTATAAGCAAACCTATAGATGTGAACAAGAAGATATAAACCTCTATCACTGCTAAGTAGAGCAAAAAGTTGGATGCTATTTCCAACCCAAAGAACTTCCCGGCAACCATGAATATCAGGACCTGTGCCGTCGAAAATAACATAAAGCTTACTACTTTAGCTCCTATATACTTCAATGAGCCGACATTTGAAAGTCTCAGAATGTCTATTACACCGTTTCTTCTATCTTCAAAGACACCTGTTGAAGCGCCTACTGATGTCATAAACATTAGCGTTGTAACCAGCACTATTGGGAAGAGAAGAGAAGAGAAGCTGAGCTTCGATTCAGAAATCCCCTCTACTGTAAGCGAAGGAGCCACATAATTTGGATCGATATCTACTGTCTTCATGAATTCGGGGTCCGCTACAACGGGGAGGGCCTTGAATTCCCTCAAGACATTACTCAATACTTGATAGAGCGCAACTGTAGTCTGCATAGAGCCTGGATTTGGGATAAAAATCAGCTCAGATGGTTCCTGGAAGAGAAGTTTGTTCGCAAATCCCCTAGGTATTATGAAGACACCATCAAGGGTGTTTATTACTGAATCGATCTGCTCCCTGCCAGACAACTGGATGATATTCTCTCCCTTAAGCATTGAGCTGGCATACTGAATGAAGAATAGCCCTATGAAAGTCTTATCTTCATTAATAATGCCAATTCTCAGATCAGAATAACCTCCAGTGTCAGAAGTTATAGCGGATATTGACGCCAGTAGCACCGGCAGCAGAACCAGTACTAGAAGGAAGGTTCTTGATTTAAAAATTAGAAGAAGATCGTTTTGCACCAGTTTGAAAAACCTCAAGTGACGTCCCTCATTTCAATTAATTCTGACGCTCAATAAAAATCCCCGGCTTTTCTTTTCGCAACTATTATACTCTCTCAAAATAACACAAAACCTGTGAATCTTCTTTGCTGAAGTTATTAAGCAGATTTCGCGAAAAGATCGCAGGATTCATCTGCTTTGCGTCAAGTGGTAGAATCTCAATGAGAACTGATCTGCCCCTTTTTTCGTCAAAATCTGGAATGTTATCTTGGAGGTGCATACATGAAGAGGTTTACAGTATTCGTTTTACTAATTATCGGGTCTTTGACGCTTGCCAGCGTTTATTCTGTGGCAGATAGACTCCCCGCCAAGTCTCACAGTATTCTCGTCGTTGAGAATCTCAAAGAGAACTACAGCGTGACAAAGCAAACCGTTCTCATGGATATGGTTCTCAACCAGCTTGCTATAGAGCAGCTAATAGCTCAGTACGTCGAAATGCTAGCTTACAACAACGGTCTCGATCCCAAGGATATATACAAGGCTTTTGACAGGGATTTTGGGTTGGCTGTATGGGCCGACTCAGAGGGTTATGATCGTCTGGTAGCTGTCTTCGGCCCTATTGACAATCCAAAAACACTGAAGTCTGCCATTGAAAAGATTCTTCCACAGCTGCTGCCCTCAGATTTTGATTTGAATATTGCTGTTGATCAAGAGTACCTCTATATAGGTGATCTTGAGTCCTATTCGCTTGCTGAGAAGGGATTCGAGCTCGCTTTGGTCGTAGCAGACCTCTCTCCCGGCTTTGGTTATTTCTATTCTGCAACGGGAGATAGTGTTCAGAAAGGTTCTATATGGAATGACGAAGAAGTCATAATAGCAGAGGTTCTTTCTATACCACAATCGGAAGAAAGCAGGGAGAAGTTCTCGGAGATTCTTAGCGGAGCCTCAGTCTCGGAGCTTGAAGTTGGCCGCCATCTTCCTCTTGCTTCTGGATCTGTAAAAATTAATAGCTTCTCATTTCTTTCTGATCTAGATGTTGAGCAAATGGGATTGATACCTTTGGATTTGGAGACGGTAAAAATAGGTAATCTAAGCATTAGTGAGTTGTCCGAAGATATGAACGGGGAAATTATGATCGATGCCAACATTTCGGTAGATGATATCTTTGCAGGTCTAATGGGTGCGGGTGGAACGACAACTGAAAGTACAGACTCAGTAGGCTACACCTACGTTGTGAGAGCCTCCTACAATGGCACATTAGATAAAGTCAAGTCCATGATAGAGGAGGCGGAACCGAACCTAAGAGTGTCTGTTTCCAACGACGGCCTATTAGTGGAAGGTCAGTATATATGGATCCAAAATGGATGGCTTTTCGTTTCATCAAAGAGTCAGACTGAAACTGATGAAGCGCTTAATAATGGAGTAATAATCTCCGAATTAGCTACGTACAAAATGCTTCTGGATTTCACAGGAGTCGAGGGATTCGCCAGGTTGTTTGTCGATTCCGGATACATCTTGACAGGTCTCATGGGTCTCGAAATTGAGAGCGGAGTTCTCCTTAACAGCCAGTATCTTGAAGAGACGGGTGGAGTAAGAACCCTTATAGTGATTATGTAAAAAAAGTGCCCCTGCACCTAGCGGAGTGGCGGGGGCAAGAACATCTCGATGACATAATTATACCTATTTTGAGTTAGTTAGTCAAGTGTATACTCATAGGAGATTTATCTTGCGTATAGACAAATACTTGAAAGTAAATGGGATAATCAAACGAAGAGTAGTGGCAAAAAGAGCGATTGAAAAGGGTTATGTATCAAGAAACAATACTCCGGCAAAGCCAGGTTCGGAAGTGAAACCCAACGACATCGTCTCTATAAGGTTTTCAAACAGAACACTCATTGTGAAGGTTACGGAGGATTTCCGGTCGGAGGTTGTTCAGGAGATTAGAGGATAACCTCCCCCGACTTTATTTCGAGGACCGTTCCGTTCTCTTGTTCGATCAGCAATGATGAAGGAGTTATCCTCTTAATTATACCAGTGACTCTGTCATCTTCGCGCAGGGATACAGTTATTTCATCATTCTCTCGAAAAGCGAGGTATTTCTTCCAGCGTCTGGTGAGGTATCTGCTTTTTCCTCTTATCAGGTAGGTCTTTCTGAGGAATTCCATTCTCTTAAGAAGCCTATCTAGAAGTGATTCAAGCGAAATATGATTACCCTTCACGGCACTCAAACTGAGGGCGGTTTGCTTGATTTCGTCAGGCAATTCATTGTTTACGTTGATACCTACACCTACCACTATGGCACTAAGCGACCTGCCTGTAAAAACTGCCTCAGTAAGAATCCCGGCAACTTTTCTGCTGTTTATCAGAACATCGTTTGGCCACTTAATCCTCACAGATTTGAAGTCAAGCTGCAGAAGAGTTTCAACAATTGCGACGGAAGCAAGTTTAGTATATTCATTTGGTTCTCTAATCAGTGTTGGTTTGAAGACTATTGAGATCCACAGCCCGCCTCTGCTGGAGTGCCAAACTCGTTTGTGCCTCCCATAACCCTTCGTCTGCGACAAAGACCAGACTACTGTACCGGAAGGAAGTCTGTCCAGGTTGTCAACAGCGAATCGATTCGTGGAGTCTATCTCAGAGAAAGAAATAACATTTTCTCCTGCCATCATATTAGGATCCTACCTCTCCAGACGGTTCAGAAATGTCAGGGAGCATCAAATCTCTTCGGCGCCCTCAAAGGCATTCCTTTCGTCGGGGAAGGCACCTGACTTAACCTCTTCATTGAAATTTGAGAGGGCCTCAATGATCTCCGATTTGAGGTCTGCAAATCTCTTGACGTATCTAGGCCTCGACTCATCGTTTATTCCCAAAAGGTCATGCCATCTCAAAAACTGTCCGTCACAGTATCGCCCTGAACCAAGACCTATGGTAGGAACAGAAGAATCCTCCGTTAGCCTCTTCGCCACATCCTCTACCACCATTTCGAGAAGTATTGCAAAGACTCCGGCTTCTTCAAGATCGTTTACGGACTCGATCAATCTTTTTATACTCTTTTCGTCTCGTCCCTGAACGTGGTACTCCCCAACCAAACTGGCGTGCTGAGGAGTTATGCCAATGTGCCCCATTATGGGGAATCCTCTGTCTACAAGATACTTTATTAGATCGGCTGTTTCGAACCCTCCCTCGATCTTTACTGCGTTGGCTCCATGCCTAAGAAAAGTCATGACGTTCTCAACGGCTTTTTCTGTAGAACACTGATAGGAGCCGAAGGGCATATCTGCAACAATGAATCCCTTCTTTGAACCTCGGCGAACGGATTTGAGAGACCAGATCATCTCGTCCATCGTAACTGATAGGGTATCCCTCTTCCCCATAACAAGAGTTCCAAGAGAATCTCCAACCAATATTATGTCTACCCCCGCCTCTTCGGCGAATTTCGCTTCAAAGTAACTGTATGCGGAAACCATGGAAAGCTTCCTTTGATCCTTTGATTCAAGAATCTCTCTCACATTCATAATAACCTCACTTCTCCTTCAGATTCGTCCGTGTCTCCGGGTTCATTTTCTTCCTCTTTTGACTATCTTTGATTATGGAGACCTCTCCGGTTCGATTATACATTTTTGTCGGCCTTCAAGACAAAGCCTGGTCAAAGACGACATTTCTTCTGGGATAGCCTGATGCAGGCTGTAATGCGTAAGGTGATTAAGAAGTTATATAATCATATTGAACTGAGAGGAGTGTATATGAAGCGCAGAGTTGAGTTCTTGCTTCCGGGAATCATGGTTTCTCTTATGATATTTGGCCTGATCGTGCTGTATAGTGCCACTTTTGGTGATAGAGAAGAGTACCTGTTCGGCAGGCAACTAGTTTGGGTCCTGCTTTCGTGCGCGGTTTTCGTTTTTACTGCTTACGTCGTCAAGAGAGGTTTTTGGAAGAGCATTTCCTTTCTGTTACTGTTTCTATCTGTTGTGACATTGGGCGCGGTTCTTTACTTGGGTCCGGTTGAAGGTTCTCGAAGATGGATAGATCTTGGCGTTGCCAGCTTTCAGCCATCTGAGCTCGCGAAATTCTCCCTGATAATATTCCTTGGATATATATATTCCAGCGAAGTCAAGCGCAAGTATGGCCTTTTCTTCCTGGGCGTACTGATTACTGGCGCCTTCGTTGGTCTGATTTATCTGGAACCCGACCTGGGAACGACAATTATCGTGATGATCATCTGGTATTTCATGACTCTAGTCAGCAAGAAATACGATAAGCTAATGATTGCAATTACTGCGCTAATCGCTTTATTGGCGCCGGTAGTCTTCATGTTCGGTCTAAAACCTTACCAGCGAGACAGACTCCTGAGTTTCCTTCACCCCGAGGAATATGCCTCCGGCGCAGCTTACAATACGATACAGGCAATCAGGGCAATTGGATCCGGCGGTCTGGAGGGCACCGGAATGCTTCAAGGAACTATGAACAGGCTCGGATACGTTCCAGCAGATCACACCGACTTCATCTTCTCGGTTCTGGGAGAAGAGTGGGGCTTCATAGGAGCCGTTTCGTTGCTTACAATGTATTTGCTTCTGCTATGGAGGATTTGGTCGATCACAAGAAAAACAGGGAGCGAGTTTGGTAGAATAGTTCTTAGCGGAATATTCGCTGTTTTTGCCTTTCATGTGGTTGAGAATGTCGGAATGAATCTGGGACTCCTGCCAGTTACTGGAATCCCGTTACCTTTCGTTAGTTACGGCGGATCATCGTCGATGATATTTGCTCTTCAGTTAGGAATAGTCCATAGTTACTCAGTAAAAGAAGTTGAATATGACAAAGAACGTGGAGAGTAGTAGATTGTGAGGGGGTATGAATGAGACTCATAGAATCAGTGCCAAATTTTAGTGAAGGAAGAAGATTAGACATTGTTGAGCAGATTGTTGAGGAAGCCAGGAAAGTGGAGAACGTTTGGGTTCTTGACTATTCAAGCGATCCAGATCACAATCGTTCTGTAATTACGATAACTGGAGAACCTGAAGCAGTGGAGACTACGTTGTTTAAGATGACCCAGAAGGCGGAGGAATTGATCGATTTGAGAAACCACTCCGGTGAACATCCAAGAATGGGTGCAACGGATGTCATTCCACTCGTCCCAGTTATGAATACGACGAAAGAAGAATGTATCACACTTTCAAACAGACTTGGTAAGAGAATTGGGGAGGAACTCAAGATTCCCGTCTACCTGTACGAGGATTCAGCAACTGCACCTGAAAGGGTAAGTCTTTCAAACATCAGAAAAGGAGAGTTTGAGAATTTCGCTTCGAAGATTGAAAGTGAGCAGTGGAAACCTGACTTCGGCCCTTCAGAGATTCATCCGTCTGCGGGAGTGGTCGCTATAGGTTGCAGAGAGTATTTGATTGCTTTCAACGTGAATTTGGGGACTGATAAGATCGAGATTGCAGACAGAATATCAAGATCTATAAGGCACATAAGTGGAGGATTTCGCTACGTGAAAGCTCTTGGATTCAGGTTGGAGGACAGAGACATCGTTCAGATTTCGATGAACATGACGAACTACAGAAAGACGCCTCTTTTCAGGGTATTTGAAGTAATAAAATCGGAAGCAGAGAGATACGGTGTTCCGATTGTTGGCTCGGAAATCGTTGGTCTTACTCCCCTACAAGCGCTTGTCGAAGTTGCCGAGCACTACTTAAGACTGGAAAAGTTCTCAGGTTCCACGATTCTTGAGAAAAGGGTGCTAGACTTCATCTCAGACCGGGATAAATGAAAGTGACTGCCGAGCTCGCTATTCTGAATATTCGACAGGTCGCGTCTCCTCCAAAGGACGGTCCTCTCCGGGGCAAAGAGATGTCTTCTCTCGAGATAAAGCGCGATGTGAACATCGCAATTGAGGGAGGGAAGATATCGTACGTTGGCCAGGATTACGTAGAGGCCGATCAATACATAGATGGCAATCAACTCGTTGTCATTCCAGGGTTCGTTGACTGTCACACACACATCCCGTTCGTTGGAAGCAGAAGCAGCGAGTTCATAATGCGACTCTCAGGGAAGGGCTATATGGATATCATGAATGCCGGCGGGGGTATTTTATCTACTGTCAAAGAGGTAAGAAAGGCTTCGGCCACGAGTATCCTTGCCAACTCCTTGAGTTTTCTGGATTCCATGCTCTCTCTCGGTGTTACGACTGTTGAAGGGAAGAGCGGATACGGTCTGGATAAAGAAAATGAGCTCAAACAGTTGAAGGTCTTGAGAGCGTTAGATTCGATTCATCCGGTCGATGTTGTTCCAACTTTCTTGGGAGCACATGCAGTGACTGATGAGTATGGCTCACCAGAGGAATTCCTGGATTTGATGGTAGGATTATTCGATGATCTGGTGGAACTAACAGACACAATCGATATCTTCTGTGAGAAAGGGGTCTTCGATGAAGATCAGTCCAGACGGTACCTGATGAAGGCACAAGAGAAGGGCTTCAAAGTGAAGCTCCATGCTGACGAACTTTCGTCATCAGGTGGAGGGAGACTGGCAGTTGAACTGGGAGCTGTTTCGGCAGATCATCTGATTTCAGCTGACGATGAGACTCTAGTACTTCTGGCAGAAAGCGAGACAGTAGCTACTCTGCTTCCGGGGACTTCATTTTTTCTCAATGAGCCTTTTGCAAAAGGTAGAAAACTCATCGATCTCGGTGCGACAGTAGCGATAGCATCGGATTTTAACCCGGGTTCCTGCAATATATTCGATCCGTTTTTCATTATCTTCCTTGCGGTATCTCGTTGCGGTCTTTCTGTTGAAGAGGCTATAAATGCATATACGGCTAACAGTGCAAGGGCTTTATGCCTTGATAATAAGAAGGGCAGGCTTGAGGTCGGATACGATGCAGATATGGTGCTAATAAGAGCAGAAGATTATAGTGAGATAGTTTACAATTTTTCCAGGGATCTTGTAGAAGGAGTAATTAAGAACGGGAACAGGGTAAGATGAATATAAAGGTTGTCGTTACGGGAAAGCCAAAGTCTCATTTCATCCTTGAAGGAATCGAGCAGTACAGAAAATGGCTTACGAGTTTTGCAAGAGTAGATCTTGAGTGCTTCCCACTGGGCGGCAAAGTCATTAGGGAAAAGGAGAAGGTAAAAGAGAAAGAGGGAAAGAGGTATTTGAAAATCGCCGGCCCTTACGACACAATTCTCCTTCTCGATAATCGGGGAGATCAGTACTCATCAGAAGAGTTTGCACGAATGCTTGAAAAATGGCAAAATATAGGAGTAAGTAGTCTGTCTTTCTTCGTCGGAGGGCCGTTAGGTTTCAGCGAAGAGGTTCTTTCGAGAGGCTGGCAGAAGTTGTCTTTGTCAAGGATGACATTTACTCATGAAATGGCTGTTCTCGTACTGCTGGAGCAGCTCTTCAGGGGATTCACAATTCTGGACAACAGACCGTATCATTATTGATCTGGAGGTGCAAATTAGAAGTGGAAGACCCTACTAGTAGCGGGGATCCTGTTTCGCTCTTATTGAATTTTGTACTACTTGGCTTTCTTCTTTACCTTTCGGGTGTCTTCTCTGGAACAGAAACTGCTCTCATGACAATGGGCAAATTGAAACTACGCGATCTTATGGAAAGCAAAGAAAAGCGCTTCAGCAGGTCGGTGAAATACTTCGTCGACAACCCGAATTCAGTTCTTACGGCGATACTTGTGATGAACAATGTTGTAAATATCCTTTCTTCATCACTCGCGACTTTACTTGCACTTCGACTTCTTCCCAATAATTCGGCCGGAATTGCGGCGGCTCTTGTTACAGGGGTCATGACTTTTCTCATTCTGGTATTTGGAGAGATAACTCCGAAGATCTTTGCGCGTGAGAATTCAGAGAGATTATTTAGAAGAATGATAACGGTAATCACTGTAATCACTGTGGTTCTGAAACCTCTTTTATGGCTTTTATTGCATATCTCGAATTTTTTCATAGTGGTTGTTGGGGGCAAGAAGGTCGATTTCGCACCATTTATTACTGAGGATGAAATAAGATCTGCTGTAGATGCCGGTCATGAAGAAGGAGTACTCCAGTCGGAAGAGAGAATGATAATGAAGAGAACTCTGGAATTGAAAGACATCTCAGTAAAAGAGATAATGACTCCGAGAGTAGAGATCGAGGCACTGGAGGAAGAGCAGCCGCTCATAGATTTGATGGAACTAGTAGAATCGGAAGGTTATTCGCGATATCCGATTTACAGAGAGAATATCGACAGAATAGTTGGCGTATGCTACGCAAAAGACCTGCTGAATTTCATTCTGGAGAGAAAGGACAATAACGTTCTTCAGTCTATCCATGTTGAAGAGATTATGAGATCTCCATATTTCGTGCCCGAAACAAAAAAGGTCGATGACTTGCTGAGAGAATTCCGAGAGAAGAAAAATCATCTCGCGGTTGTCATTGATGAGTATGGTGGAACGGCAGGAATAATAACCATGGAAGATGTTATCGAGGAACTCACGGGAGAGATCCTCGATGAGTACGATGAGGAGTCGGAAGAGATGATGATAGAGAGACTAGGAGAAAACGAGTATATTGTTGATGGAATGACTCCGATTAACGATATAGAGAGAGAACTGGAACAACCATTTCCCAATACTGAGTTTGAGACGATAGGTGGGTATCTGCTTGAAGTTCTTGAGAGATTTCCTGAAGTGGGGGAGAAAATAATCGTAAATGGTTTCACTTTTGAAATCCTGGCGGCTGGAAAGAATAAGGTGGAGAAGATCAGGCTCAATGTAGATAGGAGGGACGTTGATGAAAGACACTTCAGAGGAGAAAGCACTAATACAGAAGGCTATTGAGGCAAAGGATAGATCATATTCGCCATACTCGAGGTTTCCGGTTGGAGCGGCGCTACTGACGGTGGAGGGAGAGATTTTCGTTGGGACCAATGTGGAGAACGGTTCATACGGACTCTCCATGTGCGCCGAAAGAGCGGCAATAGTATCTGCTGTTTCAACAGGCTACAGGAAATTCAGAAGTATTGCAGTAGTAAGCGACCGGAAAGAGCCAACCTCCCCATGCGGCGCATGTAGACAGTTTATGGTTGAATTCGGCGACTTCGAAGTAATTCTCGTTGGAAATGAAAGAATTATCAGAACAAGCACCTATGAGTTGCTGCCTCTTCATTTCGAGATGGAGAAGTAAGATGGAGCTTTCGATTGGGAAGGAAGAAATCTTCTCTGGCAGAGTCTTGAAACTCGAAAAGCACACTGTGAGCTTGCAGGACGGAAGCACGGCATCGCGGGAAGTTGTAAGGCATCCGGGGGCAGTGGCAATTGTTGCGGTTTCGGGGAGCAAATTGCTACTTGTCAAGCAGTTTCGTTTCCCGGTGCAGAAGACTATGCTCGAAATTCCTGCAGGAAAACTTGATGCAGGTGAGAGTCCTGAAGAATGTGCCCGAAGAGAGTTGCTGGAGGAGACGGGATACATTCCGAAAGATCTGCGTAAACTGGCAACGATTGAGACTTCGCCGGGTTTTTCCGATGAGATTATTCACATCTATTCTTCGGAAGTTGAAAGATTTCGGGATCCATGTCCCGATGTGGGTGAATTTGTGGAACCGGTTCTGATTGACACCAAAGAGGCTGTCGAAATGATAATCGACGGGCAGATAACTGACAGCAAAACGATCTCAGGTATTCTGCTTGCTTTTCTTGGAAAGGAAAGTGATTATAATGATTAGAGTGAGATTCGCTCCCAGCCCTACTGGATTTCTCCATGTCGGCGGAGCAAGAACTGCGCTTTTCAACTATCTATACGCAAAGCACTATGGAGGGAAGCTCGTTCTGCGAGTTGAAGATACAGACATTTCCAGATCCACGAAGGAGTTCGAGGAACAACTGATGGAAGCACTCCTGTGGTTGGGCATTACATGGGACGAGGGACCAGACGTGGGTGGTTCTTTTGGACCGTACAGGCAAAGTGAAAGAGGAGATATTTACAGAGACATGGTAGGAGACCTCCTTGAAAGAGATCTTGCCTATAAGGTTTACGCTTATCCGGAGGAGATAGAAGGACTTCACGACAAGCTGCTTTCGGAAGGTAAAGCTCCGCACTACGATCGATCGATGCTGGAGTCCTTCAATTCAGCCAGTAGAGTATCGGAATTTGAATCAAGAGAGTTGAACCCTGTCGTCTTCTTTAGAATGCCACGTAAGGAGTACCGGCTTCCCGACAAGATAAAGGGAGAGGTCGTCTTCAAAGAGGGAGCCATTGGTGATTTCGTGATAATGCGTTCCAACGGGCAGCCGATCTATAACTTTGCCGTAGTTGCCGACGATATCTCGATGGAGATTTCTCATGTGATAAGAGGGGATGACCATCTTTCAAACACACTGAGGCAGCTGGCTCTGTATGAAGCCTTTGGCGCTCCAATACCGTCGTTCGCCCATGTCTCCATGATCCTCGGACCTGATGGAAAGAAGCTCAGCAAGAGACATGGTGACACATCGGTCGAGCAGTTCAGAGAAAAAGGATTTCTTCCTGAAGCGTTCTTCAATTTCCTCTCTTTATTGGGTTGGTCACATCCGGAAGGGAAGGAGATTTTGCGGCATGAGGAGATAGTTGATAGCTTCACTATTGAAAGAGTCAATACAAGCGCAGCGATCTTTGACGATGCCAAGGTAAGGTGGATGAATGGGGTTTATATTCGCGAGACCGATCTTGACAGAATAACGGATCTGACAATCCCTTTCATTGTGGAATCGAAGCTTATGACTTCTGAAGAGGTTGTTGCCAACAGGAAGTGGTTAAGAAGAGCCATTGACTCTGTTCGAAAGGGAGTTGAGACACTTTCTGAAGTTCCAGAGAAAATGAAACTGTATTTCGATGACCCTGATTTGACTCCATTCAGCCCATCCAATGATAGCGAGAAGGGAGTTTACAGGGCTCTTGAAGCCTTCAAAGACAGAATAGAATATCTAGATTCCTGGAATAACGATGAAATAATTGGGACCATAAGAGCCATCATTAAAGATATGAAACCTGACAGAAAGGGTTTCTACATGACGTTAAGGTATATCCTCACATCTGCCGAAGAAGGGCCAGAACTAGTAGATGTAATATTCCTTCTCGGAAGAAATAAGACGCTTAACCGGCTTCAGAGGGCACTGAGGATGGCATAAGAGAAGAGGCCCCTCGGGGCCTCTTCTCATTTATCATGATTCCTTTTCGTAAGGCGTTCCCGAAGCTGCCGGGGATCTTGTTTTCCCAATGAAGCCACCAACAACTATAAGCGTTACAACAAAAGGAAGCATATTGAAAAGCGGCTTGACACTAGCAGATACCGAGACAATCGAACTGCTTTGCAGCTGAAGATTCATCGCTTCTGCAGCCCCAAACAAAATCGCGGCCCACATCGCGCCCACTGGATTCCAATTACCGAGAATCATCGCTGCAAGAGCAATAAACCCTCTTCCATGTATCATGTTTTCAACAAACCTTCCGAGCTCTCCTACCGACAGAAAAGCTCCTGCAAGACTGGCAAAGACACCACTCATAAGAACTCCGAAATATCTTATCCTGAATACGTTTATTCCAAGAGTATCTGCGGCCTCCGGGTTCTCTCCGACAGCTCTCATTCTAAGACCTAGAGGTGTCTTGTACATCAGGAACCAGCTTGCAACTACGGAGATGATCGCAAGATAGGTAAAAGGACTCATAGAACCGAAAATATCCCCTATGAAAGGGATTTCCTTTAGCCAACCTGCTTCCAAATAAGCAACCCTGCCGATGAAATCAGTCTGGCCTTCGTTTCCGAATATTGGAATCATCAAGAAGGACGTCGTCCCCTGAGCAATTATTACTAGGGCTGTGGCGCTGACAATTTGGTTTGCAGACCACCGTATGCTGGCCCATGCGTGGAACCAAGTGAACCCCGTTCCAATAATTACTGCCATAAGAACTCCAATCCACGCATTGCCCGAAAGAAGGGTAAAAACAATAGAGGTAAACGCGCCCATGAGCATGATACCTTCGAGAGCAATATTAGTTACCCCGGTGATTTCGCTGTATGTACCTCCGAGAGAGGCGAAAATCAGAGGAGTTGCGGAAAGCAGAGTGAGTTTATAGAACAAAGGGTTGACAAGTATAGCAAAGATCGCTTCGATCCAGCTCATATTGCAGTCACTCCTTTCTTTCGCCTCAAGGATATGAGTGTGGATACGATCCTTTCAGCTGCAACAAGAAAGATTACTATCCCCTGGATTATTGAAACAATATCGTTTGGTATTTGGGCTCTAATTTGCATCGCATTTGATCCGGTCCTAAGGGCGGCAATAAGCAGAGCGGCAAAAATTATGCCGATAGGATTGTTTCTGCCGATCAGAGCAATCGTGATCCCGTCGAATCCCCTTCCACCGGTCAGTTCGCCGACAAATCTATGAGGCGGGACCCCAATAAGATCAACTATTCCTGCCATTCCGGCAAGAGCACCACTGATCGCCATGGTTAGAATTATACTCTTTCTTATGCTAATTCCACCGTACTCTGCTGCATGAGGGTTAAACCCAACGGCCTTTAGCTTGTATCCTGTTGTGGTCTTCTCTATCAAGATGTACATTATTATTGCTACGGCAATGGCAATAAAAATTCCAATACTGAGTTCCGTGGCTTGTACCTTCAGTATTACCGGAAGCTTGGAAGCTTCCGCAATTTCTGGGCTCTTGGGAGTACCCGAACCCACCGCAAGAGGCCCACTTACCATGAACGAAGCTATGTTTGCAGCAATCCAGTTGAGCATTATTGTCGAGATAACCTCGTGCGCCCCAGTGAATGCCTTAAGAAAGCCGGCTATGGATGCCCAAAAGGCACCGGCTAGCATTCCAACAAGTATAGAAAGAGGAATAGCGATTATCGAAGGTATTCCACCAATGTTCATAGCCACTATGGCGCCAATTAGCGCTCCCATTGTCATTTGGCCCTCTGCGCCTATGTTGAAGACTCCGGCCCTGAAACCGAACCCCACTGCAAGACCGGTAAGAATTAGAGGTGTCATCTTCATTATTGTATCTGCGACTGCTTCCTGACTACCAAATGCACCTTCAAGCATTATGGAGTAGGCTGTTATCGGATTCTTTCCGATCATTATGATAATGATGGAGGCGATAAGGAGAGCTATCAAAACGGAGACAACAGGTACTAGCAATGCATAAATTTTGCTTGTATTCATTCTACATCACTCCGTTCCCTGACGACTTCGGCCTTCTTGTGACCGGCCATCATCAGTCCGATTTCTTCTCGATCGACTTCATCTGGAGTTACTTCCCCCATTATTTCGCCCTCATAGAAGACGAGTACTCTATCAGAAAGGGAAAATATCTCGTCCAGCTCCATTGAAATCAGAAGCATTGCAATACCCTTGTCACGCATTGAGATCAAAGTTGTGTGTATGAACTCAATGGCCCCAATATCTAGTCCTCTTGTCGGCTGAGAGACTACCACAACTTTCGGTTCAATCGGTACGATACTAAGTTCACGCCCCACTACCACTTTTTGCTGGTTTCCGCCTGAGAGGTTTCCAGCAAGCATGTTGATATTCTTTGGCCTGACATCAAATATATCCACAACTTCCCTGGCGAAGTCCTTAACAGCTTTCAGGTTTATAAACCCCTCCTGCGAAAACGGTTCTTCGTCTTGTTTGCCAAGGATAAGATTATAAAACACGGGGTACTGAGTTACCATGCCTCGCCTGATTCTGTTCTCCGGAATATGAGTTAAACCTGTCTCCCTAATCTCCAGCGCGGTTTGATTGGTTAGATCCTTGCCGTTTAGAAAGACATTGCCTTTTTCAACCTTCCGTAAACCAGTTATTGCCTCAACGAGCTCTGTTTGACCATTGCCTGCCACACCTGCTATTCCCACGATTTCGCCCTGACGAACCGAAAAAGAGACTCCATTAACAGTAAATAGATTTCTGTTGTCTTTGACATGGAGGTCTTTTACCTCTAGTACAGTCTCGCCGGCCTGCTTCTCTTCCTTTTCCACGCGTAGAAGGACTTCCCTTCCGACCATCATTGTGGCAAGTTGTCTCGGGTTGGTGTCTTTCGTGTTTACTTGACCGGTAACTTTACCAAGTCTCATTACCGTTACTCTGTCGGTTATGGCCATCACTTCGTTAAGTTTGTGAGTAATGAAAATGATAGTCTTGCCATTCTCTTTAAGTACGCGGAGGATCTTGAAAAGCTCTTCAGTCTCCTGCGGAGTAAGAACGGCTGTCGGTTCATCGAAAATCAGTATCTCGGCGCCCCTGTAAAGAATTTTCAGAATTTCAACCCTTTGTTGCATTCCAACCGGAATGTCTTCGATATAGGAATCAACGTCAACGGCCAACCCAAACTTTATCGATAATTCTTTGACGATTTTTCGTGATTTTCCAGTATCCATGAAGAGCTTTGCAGGGCCCCGCTTCGGTTCCGAACCGAGGACGACGTTTTCAGTTACAGTCTGATTGTCCACAAGCATGAAATGCTGATGAACCATACCAATGCCCATATCAATAGCATCTTTGGGCCCGTTGATTACGGTCCTCTTGCCATTTATAAAAATCTCCCCTTCGTCAGGAGTATACAGTCCATACAACTGATTCATAAGAGTCGATTTTCCTGCACCGTTCTCGCCAACTAGTGCATGTATTTCGCCCTGTTTGACTTGGAAATCAACATGATCATTGGCAACAACGGAAGGAAATGTCTTTACGATTCCCTTCATTGCAACTGCGATGCCGGAGAGATCGAGGTTTTTAACGTTGTTTTCTTTCACACGCTCACCTCCATCGTACATGATACGAAAGATCGGGAGAGTTTGCTCTCCCGATCTTTGATATCACACGATTGTGTGAAGAGCTTCCATTATGGAAGGGTTATTTCTGGGACAACGAATCCATCCAGCTCTTCCTGAGTGTCAGGAACTATAAATGCTCCAGCCTTAAGAAGACCTCTAAGATATTCGACTTCGGAAAGGATAACTGGTCCCACAACATCTTTGGTATAAGTCATAGGGCTGATTCCAACGCCTTCATCCTTAATACCGAGGGTCTTCGTTCCGGGTTCAAAAGTTCCAAGTGCGATGCTCATAACGGCCTGATAAGAAGCCATGTCGACTCTCTTAACTGAACTGGTTAGGACTCTTCCAGGAGCCATATAGTCCTGATCAACGTCAACTCCTACTGCAAAGAAGCCTTCTCCCTTTTCAGCGGCGGCTTCAATTACTCCGTTTCCACATGCACCTGCTGCGTGGAAGACAATGTCTGCACCTTCAGCGAACTGAGCGAGGGCGAGGTCCTTACCCTTCTTTGGATCGTTGAAGTCCATAGTGTATCCCTGAAGCATGCTAATGGTCTTTCCGTGAAGCTCTTCGTAAACCCTAATTCCAGCCTCATAGCCATAGCGGAATCTTTCGACAGGAGGAATCGGGAGACCACCAACAAAACCTACCATGTTTGTCTCAGTCATAGCGGCTACTACATAGCCTACAAGGAAAGCCCCTTCCTGTTCCTTGAATAGATACGTTGCCACGTTGTTAGGCATATTCTCGATCAGATCGATGTCGATACCTATGAAGTAGGTGTCCGGGAACTGAGGAGCAACCTTGTAAAGCGCATCGGCCATCATGAAACCGACTCCGAAAATAATATCTGCTTCCTTTGCGGCGTTCGACAGATTCGGTATGTAGTCGGCCTGTTCTTTAGATTGAACTACTTCCCTTTCCAATCCAAGGAAATCAGAAGCTTTCACAATTCCTTCCCATGTTCCGTCGTTGAAAGACTTGTCACCAAGTCCGCCGACGTCAGTAACCATGATTACCTTCATTGCCATCACTGGGAGGGCAATCATGAGAATAAGTGAGAACACCAGTAATAATCTTAGTTTCATTCACTAACACTCCCTTTCTTATGAGATAGTAAGATCCATAGAACTGATAAGACAATTATACCCGCAAAAACAATCAAAAACAAAACGTTTATTGAGGGATTGATGGTCACTCTTAAGATTGGAGACCCGCCTTGAACAAAGAGATTCAAGCTGCTAATTCCTGGCAAAACCAAGAAAAAATATACGACGATTATTGCCAGGTTCATATAAGAGATTATTGGCTTCCTAACAACGAACAGAGTAACTGCGAGTAATAATAGAGCGACTATGAGTGCAGCAAACTCACGCACTCTATATACTTTCACAGGTACTGGAGAGGGGTCGCTTTCGAGAAGGGGATCAATCTCTTTGTGATAATCATTGAGGGCAGTTGCCAGTTCGGGTTTAGATCCAAGCGCAGTTTCGAGTGAATAGGTGAAATCTTCCCTCATCTTCTCTCCGGCGTAAACAACTATTCTTTCAGAAGTCGCGATCAAAGCCGATACTGATGATGAGTAACTCCTGCTGTTTCTATTGCTATCCCTTATGAAGCTATCAATGTCTTTTGTGAGGCCCTGGAGCTCGGAGATGTATGTAGTTTGATTTTCAATGGAGAAATACTCATTGAATGCGGGAGCCGCAACTCTGAGCCTTCCATTACTGTCGACGCTATAGCTCATTTCGGCAGCCGTGGAGAATGAATTCATCTTATTTGGAATAACCACTCGCAGAATTCTTTTGAGAGCGTTCAGCTCGCTTGAGACAAGAGAGTTCAGGTCTCTTGTCTGCAGACTTATCATCGATTCCGGAGCGAGAAAGACATCATTCTTCAGTGTTGAATAGTAAACGGAATCATAGAATCCCTCAAAGTTGTCCATAGCTATCTCTGGCTGCTCGTTAAGAATATTGAGGAAGGGAAATATTGAGATCAAGACAAGCAGGATTAACTTCAGGATAAGAATCCTGCTTCTTTTTCTTTTGTTCAGCAGAGAAGAGATAGTTAGCATAAGTAAGAAAGCAAAGGCTGGAAGCACGAATATCGAATGAAGGGACAGGTCAAAGATACCTGCAATGATGTTGCCTATGAAAAATACATAAGTGGTTTCAAGAAGAATTATTAAGCCAATCAGATACTTCTTGACGAAAGGCAGGATTGTGAATGCCAGAACGACTAATAATGCATACACAATAACCCTTAACCACCAGAGATCGAGGCGCTTTTCAACACTCAGAACAAGATTTGCAGAGAGTTCATTCCTTATTCCACCCATTATATTCGCCTGAATTGGAACAATCTTCCTTACTTCGTCTGCAATATCGCTTTCGATTAGGCCTACAGGAGTGAATTGCTTCATCGAAAGAAGCTGTGCTCCCATCTCAATCTTTTCTATTACTGTAGTTCTGACTCCAGGATTCTCCTCAAGTGAGTCGATTAGTACTTGATACTTGGAGTCTACCGGTTCAATATCAAGTTGAAATCCAGCAACTTCTTTTTCTCTCACGGCAATCGACTCTGGGAAAAAAGGTGCATATTCAATAAGCCCCATGGATCTTAGAAGCCAGAGTCGAAAGAGCTCCCTTCCTGCAGACATCATCTCGGCGTCGCCTAATTGAGCGAGATCCATAGCCGTCTGTATCGCCAACCTGCTGATTTCTTCTTCAACAAGAGCACTCACACTGTACTCTTTTGAGCTTAACTTGGCTACAGTCTCGTTAAGCGCATCGATTATTCTGTTGTCGGAAAGACTCAGTATTTCCTGCTCTGACTCAACCGGAGCGTCAACTTTCAAACTGAAAGAGGAGAATGAATTGGAGGTCTCTAGCGCGTCAGGAAATGCTCCTGGTTTTTCCTCCAATAGACCCAAAGAGTAGGCGATCCACTCCTTGTAGACAACCTCGGCCATACTGCGCACTCTTGAGGAATAAGAATTGAAGACTTCGAGGTAAGCCGGCATTTCATTTAGCGAGTAAGTCTCAAATGCCTTTCCAGAAATGTCTGAAAGAACCCACGCGAGAAAAGCGCTGTAAGCAATTCTGTCATCGCTATCGCGGAAGTCTTCTTCAGTGAATGCCTCAAGATGTTTTGTGAGAAGTCCTGCGATTGTTGTCGAACTCTCTTTTTTCTCAATACTTCCTACCATCTGAAGCTTATACAATCTGTAGATTGACAGATAATCGAGGTCTTCAATGAGTTTGACAACTTTCGGTAGCTGTGGTTCTTGCTGGCTGTAGTCATCTACATAAATCTTAAAGTCCTCGACTATCAGTTTCTGGCTAAAGGAAAAGGAAAGAACAGCAATTGCCAGAAAGACAATGACCGAGAGTATACTCTTTGGCACTTTACACCTCCAGCCCGATCACTTGTTCAACATGTTTTCAATAGCGTTTATTATCACGTTTAGCCCGGTAGTGTTAGCGGCTCCGTCAGGTAAAACTATATCACAAAAGTATTTCTGAGGTTCTATGAAGCTCTCAAAAGAAGGGGCAACAAACTTCCTGTACTGCTCAATTATACTGTCCACAGACCTTCCTCTCTCCTTGGTATCGCGCTCAATTCTTCTAATCAGTCTCTCATCGGAAGGAGCATCTATGTAGATAGAAAAATCAAAGAGGTCTCTCATCTCTTTCTTGAACATAACGAGGAGCCCTTCAACAATAACCAGCGGTTTTGGTTTGAACTCTCTGCATATTCCCTCTTCCCGTCGGTAAGTGACCATACTATAGACTGGAACCATAATGCTTTTGTTCCCTTTAGTCGACTTCAGGTGCTGCTCAAATAGTTCGAAATCAAAAGCTCTTGGTGAGTCGAAGTTGAACTCTCTTGGGTCTGTCCCGGGATCGAGATTCTTGTAGTAATCATCCATCGAGAGTATTGCGGCTCTATCTTTGAAGTGGTTATAGATGACGTTGGTGACCGATGTCTTGCCTGAACCACTGCCACCGATTATAGAAACAAGCACCATTACCGTATTCTTCCCCTTCCTGAAGATCCAAAGGTCATGCTGAAGGCCAGTGACCTGAACGAGACAGAAATATCTATCTCTTCATTCCTCACTTCTGGCGGCAACGAGAGTCTGACTGGAGCGAAATTGACTATTCCCTTTATGCTGGCCTCGATCAGGAGCTCGGCTGTACTTTGTGCAGCGTTTGCGGGAACTGTAATGACACCTATCTCTATATTTCTTTCCCTGACAATGTTTTTCAGCAGCGAGGTTGATTCGATTATAAGATCGTTTGGCATCGGTATTCCTATTTTATTGGGATTGTTGTCAAACAGAGCTCTTGTAATGAAGCCTGAACCGGCAAGACCCGGATAGTTGGCTAGAGCCATCCCCAAGTTACCCATTCCAACGATGCAGGTATTCCATTTCTTCCTGATTCCAAGTATTTCGCTTATACTGTCCAACAGAAGCTCGGTGCCATAACCTACGCCCCTCTTGCCGAATTCTCCGAAATAAGAGAGGTCTTTCCTGACCTGGCTAGCCTTGATTCCAAGTCTTTCCGCAAGGTCCTTTGAGGATATGCTAGGCACACCAGAGATCACCAGATTCTCCAAGCATCTATGGTATACGGCAAGTCTTTTTATCGTAGGTCTGGGGATCCTCCTGCTATCCATTGTCAATCAACCTCCCGGCCGGTTTCTTTGCGAAAATTATAACACGGTTACTCATCAACTACCTTTGATCAGACCACTCAAAAAATGTCATACATCAACGTGCTATAATTACTCTTAGAATGTTCATAATATAGACTGGAGCACTTTTTATGGGAAAGAGAGTTGGATTGAATAGTCAATTAGCGTCGGTAGTACTGCTGATTTTGTCTCTCTTCCTTTTCGTAGAAACTCTATTCATTTATAGGTATGTAAAAGAAACGCAGTCTACCGAATTTGAAGTCGGTTTTTTTGATATAACAAGTCGATTGAGAGTGCAGTTTGATGATGAAGGATATGTGCTTCAGCCAGGAGAAAGCCTGGTACTGA
This sequence comes from Mesotoga infera, assembly GCA_011045915.1. NCBI lineage: Bacteria > Thermotogati > Thermotogota > Thermotogae > Kosmotogales > Kosmotogaceae > Mesotoga > Mesotoga infera. The sequence continues at coordinate 45,286 of DSBT01000175.1, read as the reverse complement.
AGATAAAACGAAACGATAGACTTGTCGTTGAACAAGAGTTACCTGGAAGGTACTCAATAATGAGTAATGGGAAGATTGTCAACGTGAGTATTCCATTGGCGGAAGTGAGTGTAAGGTGATGGGAAGTTATCGAAAGACTGAAATGGTGAATCTCGTTGTCTTCATGTTCGGTTCATACATAGATTACAGGCTTCAGGAAATTCAGCCAGTTCTTGAGAGGAAGTTTGGACCGGCAGATTATATATCGAGGTCTCTGGACTTCGACAAGTACACGTCTTATTATAACGATGAGATGGGCTACAACCTCAAAGGCAAGTTGATCTCCTTCAAGAGGCTAATTCATCCTCAGCAGCTTTCGTTGACAAAGAAAATCACCAATGGAGTCGAAGAAGACTTCAGACTTGAAGGGAAGCGAAAAATTAATCTTGATCCAGGGTACGTACACCATGCACAGTTTGTTCTTGCTTCCACGAAGCACTGGGCAAATCGAATCTATTTGTGGGACGGTATCTCTGCGGAAATTACGCTTATGTTTGTCAACGGTTCTTTTGCACCCCTTCCATATACGTATCCTAACTACAGGGATCGGGAGTACATCGAAGAATTGATGAGGATTAGAGAGTTGTACCTCCTGAAGAGAAAGGAAAGACTATGAGATTTGGAGTCCTTTCCCTGGGATGCTCCAAGAATATGGCCGATATGGACAATTTCGTGGGCATTATGATAGGCAGAGGTCATGAGATAGTGAAAGATGCTTTGGCTGCTGACTTACTCGTCATAGACACTTGCGGATTTATAGACGATGCGAAGAGGGAAAGTCTTGAAGAGATCTTCAAATCCCTTTCCTTCAAAACGAAAAATCCTGGCCTCAAAGTGCTTGCGGTAGGATGTCTTGTTCAGAGGTATTATAAAGAACTGAAGTCGGAGATCATCGAAATTGACGGTTTGATAGGGGTTACAAGCCCAATGACCCTTGCAGATTTGATTGAGAAGGGAGAGTTCTTCTATCACAGTGAACCCGAAGTAATCTATGATTATTCCAATAGAGTAGCAGGGAAGTATTCTGCATACGTCAAGATAGGAGACGGCTGTAATAGAGATTGTGCTTTCTGTTCAATTCCCAATTTCAAAGGCATGTCGGTTAGTCGGACCTCAGAAAGCGTGGTCAAGGAGACGCTTTCTCTTGTGAAAAAGGGCGTTAAGGAGATAGTCCTGGTATCTCAAGATTCCACTCAATATGGCAGAGATCTTAGTGAAGGAATCGACCTCAAAGGACTTCTTAGGAAACTGAATGATCTCGAAGGTGATTTCTGGATTCGCGTTCTGTACCTTCATCCTGATCATGTTGACGATGCTTTGGTGGATATGATTATCTCGTTGCCGAAAGTAGTAGATTACTTTGATGTACCTGTTCAGAGTGGTTCGGACAAAATTCTGAAGAGAATGGGTAGATCCAGGAATTCTGTCGAGCTTCTTGAGATGCTTCTAGGTATAAGGCGGAAGGCTCCTCACGCTATTTTGAGAACCACATTCATGGTCGGATTTCCCGGTGAAAACGAAGCTACCTTCAATGAGACTCTAGACTTTGCGAGAACTGTAGAATTCGACAGACTCGGGGGTTTTGTCTACTCCAGGGAAGAAGGAACAAGAGCGTTTGGTCAAAAGCCGACTGTCGGAAAGGAATTTGCGAAGCAAATGCTCGAAACGCTACTGGAAGAACAGGATTCCATTTCCGCTCAACGCCTTTCACGCTTCAAAGGTAAGGTAATGACTGTATTGCTTGAGGAAAGCGGTGCCAGCTACACTTTAGGAAGAGCTTACAACAGTGCTCCTGAAGTCGACGGGGTGGTCGTTCTGAAGGGCCATAATGAGGAAGGAGTTTTCTTGAAGGCTAGAATTACGGAAACTTATGAACATGACATGGAAGGTGTTGTGCTGGATGAACTTGCCTAATATTCTAACGCTGTCCAGAATGGTGCTAGCCTTGCCCGTTCTTTTGCTCCTGACGACTGGGAACGCAATTGGAAACTACTTTTCGTTTGTTATCTTTTTGATTGCTTCTCTGACTGATTTTTTCGATGGCAGGATTGCCAGAAAACGTGGATTGGTTACTGATTTGGGAAAATTCCTAGACCAGATAGCTGATAAAATACTGGTCACTTCAATATTTCTCGGTTTCATGGCTCTTTCGAGAGTCAGTTTATGGTTCCTATTTATACTTGTAACTAGAGATACACTGGTTTCGGGAATCAGAATGGTCGCGTCGAACAAGGGAAAAGTTATCGCCGCCGACATTTTTGGAAAAGCAAAGACGGTCTCTCAAATGACTCTTTTGATTTTGCTCTACTCCAATTTGCTCTGGGGTATTCCTCCCGGGGAAATGATGTTATGGCTGGAAGTAGTAATTGCGGCAATTACAGCAATAAGTGGCGCCAATTACCTGCTTAAGAATATTGATATTTTCAGGGGGGGAAAGTGAATTGCGCTCGTTTATTGCAGTGGATACAGGAGAGAGAGTTCCGGCGATGATAGACGGTATTTCGGAAAAACTTAGGAGAATGGGATTCAAAGCTTCATGGGTTCCGGGCAGTAACGCCCATCTTACCCTAGCCTTTCTCGACAATATCGAACAGGAGAGACTTTCTTTGATAGCATCAATGCTATCGCGCAGGCTTAGAGGTTTCCCTTCGTTCACACTTGAAACTGGAAGGATAGGTTATTTCAAACATAAGGAGCTGCCGAAAGTGATCTGGGTGGCAATAGAGCGGAATCAAAGTCTTTTGAATCTCCAGAGGGAAACCAAAGTTGTTTTGGAGGCGATGAATCTGCCTGTTGACGGAAACTTCAGACCTCACTTGACCGTTGGAAGAATGAAGTTCAGCCCGCCAATGTGGCGCAAATTTCTAAGCACTATCGAAGATGAACGAATAATCTTTCCCGTCGGAGAAGTATCGGTATTTGAATCAATCCTCTCCAGGGAAGGAGCGAGGTACAGGAAGGTCTTCACATGCAGCTTTGAAGGAGGACTGATTGAACATGCTGTCGAAGGATAAGAAGAACGCGCTCGAAAGAGCGATAAAGGATATCGAAAAGCAATTTGGAAAGGGTTCGGTTATGTTGATGGGAGAGAAGGAAGACCGGAAAAACATTGAGGTAATCTCGACCGGGTCTCTTGCGGTCGATATCGCCCTCACAGTGGGAGGATATCCTAGAGGTAGAGTTGTTGAGGTCTACGGTGCGGAATCAAGCGGAAAAACAACAATAGCCTTGCATGCCATTGCAGAAGTTCAGAAGCGTGGCGGAATAGCTGCCTTCATTGATGCAGAACATGCCCTGGATATTCATTACGCTCAAAATCTTGGCGTGGATGTTGATAATCTTCTGATATCTCAACCTGACTACGGGGAACAGGCTCTAGACATTGTGGATGGTCTCATAAGGTCAAATGCAGTAGACCTCATTGTGGTAGATTCGGTTGCCGCACTAGTACCTCGAACTGAAATAGAGGGCGCGATGGGTGAGTTGCAGGTGGGTTTGCAGGCTCGGCTTATGTCGCAGGCATTGAGGAAGATTTCTGGAAATGTGAGCAAGTCAAAATGCATAGTGATATTCATCAATCAGACGAGAATGAAAATCGGGGTAGTCTATGGTAACCCGGAAACAACTACCGGAGGTGTCGCTCTGAAGTTCTATGCTTCGGTAAGGCTAGAAGTCAGAAGAGGCAGTGCGATAAGAGAAGGAAACACAGTTTTGGGGAATGAAACAACCATTAAAGTTGTCAAGAACAAAGTCGCTCCCCCTTTCCGCGAAGCGAAGGTAGACATAATCTACGGACAGGGTATAGAACATGCGAATGAGCTTTTCAATCTTGCGCTCTCAGAAAACATGATAGATAGAAAGGGTGCATGGTACGCATATATTCCCGCCGATGGCAATGAAGTTAGCCTTGGCCAGGGAAAAGCTAACGGAGTGGAGTTCATGAAGGAGAACCCAGAGTTAATGGTGGAAATGGAAAACAGACTGAGAACGAAATTCAATCTGCCGCTTCTGGAAGTGAAGAAAGAGGAGAAGGATGAGGATAGCTGATGCTTTCCGATCCGTTGAAAGATGCTCTAAGATATTTGAGATACAGGTTGAGATCAAGAAAGGAGATCCACGCACAGCTCTTCAAGAAGGGGTATTCTGAAGAAGAGATTGAAGAGGTCATCGGGAAGTTGGAAAACCAGAACCTACTGAATGACAGGGTCTTTGCCAAATTCTATATCAGTGATGGACTGAGTGTTTACTATAAGGGACCTTTCAGACTGAAACAGGAACTTCTAAAGCTTGGCGTTTCGGAAGAGCTTATTGACGATTTGATGGACAAAGAATTAGAAAATTGCGACTTGAAAGAGATTGTAAAGAAGGCGGCAGGTAACACAGAACAAGCAGATCCTGATAAGATTAGAAGAAAACTGTACAGAAAAGGTTTTTCGTCTGCCATAATCGACGAGGTTATCGGTGAGATCAAACAGAAATTATGAAGGGAGGGAGCTGGTTTCCTTGAAGGCTAGTTAAAGGACCAGCGACGAGAAACTATGATGCTATTGATTGGTATAATCGCCGGCCTGGCGGCAGGGATAGCGCTGGCTTATTTTATACTTACCCCCTTGGCCGTGAAGAAGGCAAAGGAGGATATGGAGCTTCAGCTAAAATCTGCAAAGCAAGATTCTGAATCGATCATCAAAAGGGCTCAGGAAGAGGCCGATCATATGAAGAAGAAGGCTCTAATCGAAGGACGTGAAGAACTTCACAGACTTCGTGAAGAGCAGGAGAAGGATTTCAAGAGAGATCGTGAAGAATTGAAGCAGTGGGAAGATAGGATTTCCAGAAGAGAAGATAACATCGACAAAAAGGAAGAGGCTATCGAGAAGACGAGGCAGCTACTCGATTCAGAGAGGGTTCGCGTTGAAGAGATGAAGGAAGAGGCTGAGAAGAAGCTTTTTAGTTTGGCCGACCTTTCTATGGAAGAAGCCAGGGAGATTGTGTTGAAGAGGGCTGAAGAGATCTATGAGCACGATCTTGCGCAGAGATTGAAGGAAATGAAGGATCATTATGATGAAGAGGGAAATCGATATGCAAAATGGGTCATCGTGAACTCTGTACAGCGATACGCTGCAGACTACACGGGTGATGTGACAGTAAGCGCAGTAAGTCTCCCTTCCGATGAAATGAAGGGAAGAATTATCGGAAGAGAGGGAAGAAACATCCGGGCCTTCGAAAAGCTGACCGGTTCAGATCTTGTGATAGATGACACACCGGAGGTAGTCGTTGTGTCCTGTTTCAACCCTCTTAGGAGAGCGATAGCGAAGATGACTTTAGATAAGCTTGTTGAAGACGGAAGAATTCATCCGGCGAGAATCGAAGAGATGTACGAGAAGTCGAAGAAGGAAGTCTACAGCGAGATAAAGGAAGCCGGCCAGGAGGCTCTGATGAAAGTCGGGATTCCCTCTATGCATCCGGAGCTTGTAAAATTGCTTGGTAGGCTGAAGTTTAGAACCAGTTACGGGCAGAACGTGTTGCAACACTCTGTCGAAGTGGCTCATCTGGCAGCCTTAATGGCTTCGGAACTGGGCTTGAATATTGACAAAGTGAAGAGAGGGGCGATTCTTCACGATTTAGGCAAGGCGATTGACCACGAAGTCGAGGGGTCACACGCGATTATCGGCGGCGAAATCGCAAAGAGATACGGCGAAAAGGCTCATGTCATAAATATGATACAGTATCATCACGGCGAAACCGAGGCACTGACCCCTGAGGCTGTCCTTGTGGCTGCCGCGGACGCAGTCTCCGCTTCAAGGCCGGGGGCAAGAAGAGAATCTCTTGACATGTATATAAAGAGATTGGAAAACCTCGAAAACATTGCAACCGGTTTCAAGCACATAGAGAAGGCCTACGCAATTCAAGCAGGAAGGGAGATTCGTGTGATTGTTGAGCCCGAGAAGGTCGACGATCTTCTGGCCGAGAAGATGGCTGTAGATATTGCCAAGAAGATAGAAGAGGAACTTGAGTATCCGGGCGTTATCAAGGTGACTGTTATAAGAGAGAGAAGAAGCGTCTCTTATGCTTCCTGACGGATTGACATGTGAAAAGCAGTAATATAGAATTGAAGTCGGGTGCCAACGTAGCTCAACCGGTAGAGCGGCTCATTCGTAATGAGCAGGTTGGGGGTTCAAGTCCCTTCGTTGGCTCCAGATGCGCCCTAAACGGGCGCATTATTATTGGTGGTGAAAGAATTGGATCAATTTGAGCTCGAAGTACTGAAGTTCATAGAGAAATGGCACCTAATCAGAAAAAATCAGAAGATACTGGTTGCTGTCTCGGGCGGGAAAGATTCGATGGCTCTGCTAAATATCCTGATTAATCTGAAGACAGAGCTGGGGATTGAGCTTCTCGCCGCTAATCTAGATCACGGTCTTCGAAAAGAAGGTCCTGCTGAAGAGGCAAGAATGATTGAGGATTTTTGTCGAGAGAGATCTGTGCCTTTCTACCACGAGAAACGTGATGTAAGAGATTTGATGAAGAAGAAGCAGGGCCTGTCTGTTGAGTCGGCTGCGAGAGAGGTTAGATACGGTTTCTTAAGAGAAGTTAAGTCTGCGGTTGAAGCTGACCTGATAGCCATAGGTCATAATCGTGACGATCTTGTGGAGAACATTCTACTGAGGTTAGCGAGGGGAACGGGTATGAAAGGTGTCGTCGGACTGCGTCCATTCAGTAGTGACTTGATCAGACCTTTGCTGTTCAGCGATATGCAACGTATTATAGATTATGTTACAATTAACAGGGTTACATTCATGGAGGATCAAACCAACTCTGAGGATGATTTTGAGCGCAATTACGTTCGTTTACGAATCATCCCCGAGTTGAAGAAGATGAATCCAGCCCTCAATGAAGCCATATGGCGGTTCTTTGAAAACATATACGACGGATATGAATTCATACGCGCGAAGGTTGAAATGATTCTCGACCAATTTGAACTATTAGAAGATGTATATTTCATAGAAAGTTCAAAGCTGATTGCAGTCGAAAAAGCCGTTGTTTTCGAGATGGCAAGAGAAATGGTTGTAAACTTGAGTTGCGACAGTTATCCGCCGTCAAGAGAGCGTGTCTTAGCTTTTTACGATCTTCTTGTCTCCTCCAAAGGAAGATGGACAATAGAGTTTGGGAAGGACGTGAAGGCTTCGAGAATCGGAAAGTATCTCTTCTTCCATGTGGGAGAACTGATATTTCAGGGGTTGGAGGAAAGAACCATTGATTTTTTGCCTTTTGCCTGTTCATATGAAAAATGGCAGATTACACTGGAAAGGATTACTAAGAAGCCGAGAGAGGAATTTGAGAAAATGGACGGCGCTTTTTACGGTATGTGTTCTGCCAGCAGGATCGTATTACCAATGAGGTTGAGAACTATGAAAGCGGGAGATACAATCGTTCCATTCGGAATGAAGCGAAACAAGAAAGTGATTGATGTGCTTTCAGAGAAAGGTTTGAAGGGCTTCTCAAGTAAGATTCTGGTTCTTGAAAACGCTTCTGGAGAGATCCTTTGGATTCCAGGTGTTGTCACGAGCGAGCTATGTAGAGTTGGCCCCTCCAGTCTTGATACTGTAGCTTTTTGCCTTGAAAGGAGGTAGTTCTGTGGATCAGAAGCCCAGGATTGGAATGATCTTGTTTTACGTTGTTTTGGGCATTTTTCTGCTGATTGCTCTCAGGGGCCTATATCCATCTGAGACAAGTGTTGTCGTTCCCTACACGAAGTTCCTGGATGACTTCAATAACATAATAGATATAGTTATCTATGACAACGGGAAGGTCATGTACATTACAGGAGATAATCCAAGAAGATCTCTTGAGACTTATGTTCCTTCTCAAACTCTCGTAACCCAGACGTTTCAGAATCATGTTGACCATCTGGCTGAAAGGGGAGTAAACATAACATTTGAACGAGGTAGTGATTCTCTCTTCTGGGTCAATCTGCTAGGTACAATCATTCCTTTGGCGATAATAATTTTCATCTGGTTCTTCCTTATGAGATCAATGTCAGGAAGAAACTCTCAGGCTTTCACATTTACCAAGAGCCCAGCGAAGAAATACGTAAGTACAGACAAAAAAGTTACTTTCAAAGATGTTGCGGGAGTAGAAGAAGCGCAACAAGAACTGGCTGATATTGTGAGCTATCTGAAGGATCCTACTGTTTTTTCTGATACAGGTGCGAGAATGCCAAAAGGACTGTTGCTTGTCGGTCCTCCTGGAACAGGAAAGACTCTTCTTGCAAGGGCAGTTGCAGGTGAAGCCGGTGTTCCCTTTTTCTTCATAAGTGGTTCAGATTTTGTGGAGCTTTTCGTTGGAGTTGGAGCTGCAAGAGTCAGAGATCTCTTCACCCAGGCCAAGTCCTCGGCACCTGCTATTCTATTTATTGATGAAATCGATGCCGTGGGAAGGCACAGAGGAGCTGGACTTGGCGGCGGCCACGATGAGAGGGAACAAACACTGAATCAGATCCTTGTCGAAATGGACGGTTTTGATGCAAAGACCGATGTAATTGTAATCGCTGCAACAAATAGACCCGATATTCTTGACAAAGCTTTGTTAAGGCCTGGAAGATTTGACAAGAAAATCTCTGTTGATCCGCCTGACTTGAAGGGAAGATCGGAAATTCTCAAAATTCATATGCGTGGAAAACCAATAGATCCCGAAGTAGATGTGCAGCTTCTGGGCAGGAGGACGCCAGGATTTGTCGGGGCTGATCTTGAGAACCTGATTAATGAGGCAGCAATTCTATCGGCCAGAAAGAAGAAAAAGATGATAGGAATGACAGAACTCGAAGAAGCTATCGACAGAGTTCTTGCGGGTCCGGCAAAAAGGTCCAGGATAATCAGTGAAAGAGAGAAAAAAATACTCGCCTATCATGAGCTTGGTCACGCCGTGGTCGGATTGATACTTCCTAAGGCCTTTCCAGTCCACAAGGTAACGATAATTCCTCGTGGGACTTCGACGCTAGGCTTCACGGAGAGCCTTCCTTTGGAGGACAGGTACCTGATTACGAAGTCTGAACTTTTGGATAACATGGCTCAAGCACTTGGAGGCAGGGCCGCAGAGGATCTTGTGTTTGGTGAAATAACGACGGGAGCTGCAAGTGATCTTGAAAGAGCGAGCGCCATGGCAAGAAGTATGGTTACCCAATTCGGAATGAGTGAGAGATTGGGACCAATTGCCTGGGGCAAGGAAGAAGATGAGGTCTTTCTTGGAAGAGAACTGACCAGAATGAAGAATTATTCTGAGGAGATAGCCAGTGAAATCGATTCTGAGGTAAAGACGATAGTTCTTACTTGTTATGAGAAGGCGAAGAGAGTTCTCTCCGATCACAGGAAGAAACTAGATGAAGCAGCAGATTACCTTCTCCAGAAAGAGACTATTTCCGGTAGAGAACTTGCAGAGATTCTGGAACTGAAAGCCGGCAACTATTATAAGGATGAACTTGAAGCGGTAGATATTGCACCTGGAGCAAATGCAGCAGATCCTGAGATCACAAAAAAACTGGAGTGACCGCGTAATGCTGGATTTCGTGCATTTGAAGTCTTTGACAGGCAAGAAATACACAGAAGCGGTTACATTAACCGACGTATCGTTGAGATGGTCGGAAAGATACGATTTTGAACTATTGAACCTCCTTTCGACAAGCGGCCTGATGAAGATTATTCATAATTGTGGGCACAAGATTATTGCCGATTTTGAATCTGAGTCACTTGTCTCGGTAGTATCTGAGAGTTTTATCAGGCATCATTCTCCTTTGCTTATGGATGAGGAGTTGGTAATACATATAAAGATTGAATCCGTTTCTGACAATGCCGAGGTTCGATTTTCAGGCTCGGTAGACCAACTTGGTTCCGAGGCAGGTTCTTTTGAGTTTTCACGGAAATTTATCTCTACTGATTTTCTCAGGAGAGTGTTTGGTGCGTAGACCTAGAGACAAAAGAAGCTGGGGCGAGTACGAATTAGTTTCTAACCTGCGATCTAGAGAACGGTTTATTCAGAGTGTGGAGAGTTTTGGAGACGTGAGAGTGGCAATTATTTATCCGAACTCTTATGAAGTGGGAAGCGCAAGTTTGTCAACACACGTGTTGTTGAAGAAATTTAACGAAATAGGCAGTGTGAGAGCGGAGAGATTCTTTTACAGCAGAGGTTTTTCGAAGTACTATTCTTTTGATTCTCTTACGCCCCTGGACGAATTCAGGATATGGTCTTTTTCGATACATTTCGAACTTGATTTACTAAACGTCTTTGACATTCTTAATAGGTTCTCCATTCCCCTCAAGAAAGAGGAAAGGAACAGTTTTCACCCGGTAATCCTTATTGGCGGTGCCATGACTTACTTTAGTGACATCCTGCTAGCCGAAGTTGGTGATGTCGTCTACAAAGGAGATTTGAGTGAAGAGTTCTTGGGCTGTCTTTCTTCTGTTGACCATCGAATGAGTAGAGAAGAGATTGTCGCTGCTATGACTACAAAACGAGTGGAACCGGTCTTCTCGAATTCTCTCGGAGAGAGTGTCTTTATTACCCCGGATTCTGTGTTTGGAGATCGATATTTGATTGAGATCGGAAGAGGATGCTACAGGAAATGCAGGTTCTGTGTAGCAGGGCACAGATTCGGTAGACCAAGATTTAGAGGACTGAAAGATGCTATTGACTTAATGGATTCCGTTTCTCCAATAACGAAGAGATTTGGTCTTGTGGCAGCGACGGTTACAGACTATCCGAATATTGAGGAAGTGGCCGGACACTGTATAGAAAAAGGCTATGAGCTGTCTGTTTCTTCCCTTAGGCTGGATTCTCTTTCAAGTACTCTAATGAAAGCGCTTAGGCTTTCCATGCAGAGCTCATTTACAATTGCCCCCGAAGGCGGTAGTCAGAGAATGAGGGATGCCTTTGCAAAAGGAATAAGCGACGGAGATATTCTGAAGGCGCTCGAACTTGGAAGGGAAAATGGGTTCCGGAGAGTGAAGATGTACTACATTTTTGGCGCGCTATTTGAATGCTCTGAAGACAGGCGGGGGATAGTAAGAACAGCCAAGCAAGCTTTAAGTATGGGATATTCAAATGTAACTTTGAGTCTCAATCCTCTGATTCCTAAACCGGGAACTCCATTTGAAGGATTGCCAATGGAGCCAACAGGAAATCTTAGAAAGTATGAAAGGGAGATTCGATCGGAATTGGTATTGGAGGGAATAAAGATTGATTTCGAGAGCCTTAGAGAGTCGCAACTTCAATTTGCCCTTGCCAATATCGATAAGGAAAGAAGTGAAGAATTGCTCGGATACGTAGAACGTGGAATTGATCCAACACCTATTCTGAAAAAATATGCAGAGGAAGTGAATTCGAAACGGAAGGAGTGGAATAAGCATGGCAAAGAAGAGTATTCTGGTCGTTGACGATGAACCTTCGATCGTGGAACTCCTTACTTTCAATCTAAAGAAGGAGGGCTATGATGTACTTAAGGCCTATGATGCCGAAGAAGCATTGAAGATCGCCGAAGATAACGAAACGGACATGTTTATCGTCGATATTATGCTTCCTGGAATGGATGGATTCGAACTGGTCAGGAATCTCAGAGCCACTGAAAAGTTCAGACAGACACCTGTGATTTTTTTGAGTGCCAAGAGTGAAGAATTCGACAAGGTGTTGGGGCTTGAGCTTGGCGCAGATGATTACATCACAAAGCCATTCAGTGTAAGAGAAGTGTTAGCTAGAATCAGAGCGGTGTTTAGAAGAATTCAGCAGAGCGCCCAGGCAAAAGAGGAAAGGCCAAAGAAGATACTTGCCAGAGATCTTGAGATCGATACCGAGAAGTATGAAGTAAGAGTCAGGAACAGAATGGTAAGTCTCACTCCCTTAGAATTCGAGCTTCTGAGGTTCTTAGCCGAAAATGAAGGGAAAGTATTCAGTCGTGATGTTCTTCTCGACAAACTCTGGGGATACGATTACTACGGCGACACCAGGACTGTTGATGTACATATAAGAAGATTGAGAACGAAGATCGAAGAAGACGCTTCCAATCCGAAGTACATTATTACTGTTAGGGGCAAGGGTTACAAGTTTAGAGATCCCGGAAAGGAAGACTGATTCGTTGCTTTATGCTGTCCTCGCTACTGTTGCGGTGATGGCTTTTCTCTTTTTAATTCTGTTCAAACGCGAAAAGCAGAAAAATGAGAGATTAGAAGCCGCCAAAAGGCGCTTTGCGGACCTCGTTGAAGTTCCAAGAAGCGCCGAGTTCATCTTCATATATAAGAAGGTCCAGCAGTTGGTCTCGAAAATCGAAGAGGATATGTCCTCTCTCAACGCCAGAATCGAGAATCTCGTCACGATTTTCGATAATCTGAGCGATGCCTTCTTGATAGTAGTAGAGGATGGAAAGATAGAATACGCAAACAAAGCCGCACAAGAGCTATCAAGCAAGCAAATTGTTGGAAGAAAAATAAGCGAAGGGATAGAAAACTACTACATCGGTGATTTGTTTGAAGATTCGGTTAGAACTCAGGAAAACCAGGAATCCGAGATAACTATATACTATCCCAAGAGAACAATAAGAGAGTGCAAAATAATGAGAGTGCCTCTCAAAAATTCTGTTAGATACCTCATACTCTTGAGAGATATAACTAAAGAAAAGGAAGTAGAGGCAATGAGAAGAGACTTTGTTGCCAACGTTTCTCACGAACTCAGGACACCGCTGACATCAATTCATGGGTATGCTGAAACGCTTGCTGAAGATGATCTGGAAGACAAAGAGACGGTCTACAGGTTTCTGTCAATTATCGAAAACGAATCTGCCAGAATGACGAGATTGATCAACGACTTGCTTGATCTGGAGAAGCTTGAATCTGGCGAAGCCTCTTTCAGTAAGGAGGATGTCGAACTTGGAGAAGTAGTCAAGTATGTCATGAGGATTGTTGAACCGCTCGCAAACGAGAAAGATGTCTCTGTAAATGTTGACATGGAGGAGGGAATCTTTGTAGAGGGTGATTTTGACAGGCTCGTACAACTTCTTCTAAATCTGATTGATAACGCCGTCAAGTATACTTTTGCAAAGGAACACGGGCCGAGAGAGATCTGGCTGAGAGCTTTTGCGCAGAACAACTATGCCATGATAGAAGTAGAAGATACTGGAGTTGGAATACCTGAAGATTCTTTAAAGCATATTTTCGAGCGCTTCTATAGAGTGGATAAGGCACGATCTAGAAAAATGGGCGGTACAGGCTTGGGACTGGCAATTACGCGGTTCATCATCGAGAAACATGGAGGCACGATTTCCCTTGAGAGTGAATATGGAACGGGGACAATTATAAAGGTTAAGCTACCACTTAAGAAGGTGTTTGAATGAGGACATACGACATAATCATGAAAAAGCGAAACGGTCTCCCGAACACAAAGGAAGAGCTTTGTTCTCTAATAAGGGGCTTTGTCCGTGGCGATGTGCCCGATTATCAAATGGCAGCATGGTTAATGGCAGTGTATTTCAACCACCTTAATTCAGAAGAGAGATTCCATTTGACAGAAATAATGATTGATTCCGGCGAGAAGATTCAGCTTTCTTCAATTAATGGGATGAAAGTGGATAAGCACTCTACTGGCGGTGTCGGGGACAAAGTCACACTGGTTGTTGGACCCATTGTTGCAGCTGCGGGTCTGGTCTTCGCCAAGTTATCAGGAAGAGGTCTGGGCCATACAGGGGGAACTATTGATAAACTTGAGTCAATTCCCGGGTTTGTGACCTCACTGAGTATTGAGGAGTTTGAGCAGCAGTCCGAGAAGATTGGAATTGCATTGGCCGGTCAGACTGCACAGGTCGCGGTAGCAGACAAGAAGCTATACGCCTTGAGAGACGTTACTGCGACAGTTGACGAGATTTCGCTTATTGCCTCAAGTATAATGAGCAAGAAACTCGCTGTTGATTCAGATGGAATACTCCTTGACGTCAAAATTGGAACAGGCGCCTTCATGAAGTATCTTGAGGAAGCCAGAGAACTTGCAGTTGCAATGATTGATATTGGAAAGAGGAAGGGGAGGACCACAAAGGCTGTAATAAGTGATATGAACCAGCCTTTGGGGATCGCTGTCGGCAACTCCATGGAAGTCGTCGAAGCCATAGAGACACTTAAGGGAGCCGGTCCTGATGACTTCAGTCACCTTTGCAGAGTTATTGCCGGTCAGATGCTAGTAATCGGGGGAGCTGCAAGTGGTAAGGATGCCGAAGAGGTTGTTGATCACCTAATTGTCTCTGGAAAAGCGATAAGCAAGTTCGATGAGTTTGTCAGTGCTCAAGGTGGGCCTGAAGGTTTTTCGGAGCGGTATGACACATATTTCAAAAGAGCCGCTTTTGTGAAGGAAGTCAGATCCAGTTTTAATGGGTATGTAAGGTCTGTCGATGCTGAGTCGATAGGGCTTGTCTGTATGAGGCTGGGTGCTGGAAGAGAGAAAAAGGAAGATGTCGTGGATCCTTCCGTAGGCCTGGAGGTATTGAAGAAGATTGGAGATAGAGTCCAAGAGGGCGAGCCCATCGCTATGATTCATGCTAATAATGAAAATATCATTGAGAAGGAGATCGAAGCGATTAGAAAGAGCTTTGTTCTTTCAGAACAGAAGTCCACACCTCCACCAATAGTCTACGAAGTGCTTTAAGGAGTGCATTCAATGAGGCGAATTTTCATGATTTTTTTCCTATTTCTTTCGTTTGTTTCTTCAGCAAAGAATTTGATTTATCTCGACGAGAGAGGACAGACGAGGGTATTTGCTGATGCAGTAGTTACTGAGCGGTCTATGGATTTCGTTAAGCTGGAAATAATCGGAGAGCTTATAAGGGGCGTGGTTGTTTCTCAGTCTCTTCGTCAGGAAGAGACAATAATGATTCTTCCTTCGGGGATTATCGTCTCTCTCTCTCATGAGAATCAGAGGGCTACGGTTGAATTTGGGAGCGAATTTGAAAACTCACTGATTATTAAAGACGACAAGGTTCACATCAACGCAGAATTGCTTGGGGCAATAACCGATAAGTCTTTTTTCAGCGAAAGCGAGGCGCTGATACTTTACGCTCAGCCTCTTACTATCAAGAGCATTGAGAATCGTCTGGATTCAATATCGATAACACTGGACAGAGATATACTTCCGGATTTTTTCACGATATGGTGGACTGGAAGCGGTTCGTTGGCCGTGACCCTAAGACCTGCGAAGATTGATCCTTTCCTGGTATATGATGGGATGACTGTGACCACGGGAAGGGGTTTCGTGAAGATATCCGCTGAAAAACCGTGGCCCGATGTCGAGTATGAGATAAAGGGAAGAACGCTGATTCTTAGGGGAAAGAGTGGAATTGGAAGGACTCTGCAGCAGGAAACCAGTCTTGATTTTGATCTGAACATATTCGAATCCTATGCGGGCGGTCAGAAATTCATGATGTCCTTCCTCGAAATGAACAGTGCAAAGTTCTCTTTCGAAATTGAGCTTGCAAATGACAGAGTCTCAGGACTGGAAAAGGCAACCGACACTCTCAGAAGAAGCGGTGCGCAGATAATGATTAACGGTGGTTATTTCGATCAGAATCAGAATCTCCCTATCGGTCTTCTTGTGAGAGATGGAAAGGTCCTCGGACTCCCCACTCTTGGCAGACCGGCAATTTACTTCACTGAAGATGGCAGAGTCCACGTTTCCAGGATGGATATAATCTATCTGGCAAGATTTGATGATTGCTTTGTTCAGATAACGGGGGTCAATTCTCCGTACAGAGGAGAGGCGGTTTTGTACACCGACGAATACCGTAACGGTATCCCTGAATTTGACGACTTCGTTTACCTTTCGATAAAAGACAGTAGAATAATTAGCAAGGGTTATGTTTCTGGAGTGGAGAAGGGTTCGGATGTTCTTGTTCTTTCGCCTTCATCGCTTCAGAAGATATCGGATTCGGCCTCCGTGGGTAGATCAGTTTCGCTGGAGCTACTGAATTCCTACGGTGAGAGGATAACGGGAGCCGTCGAAGGCGGACCAATGATCATACATGATGGCAGGCCCGTCACTGATTACGAGAGAAACTACTATTCAGCGTCGCTTCTTGATGTCAGAGCTCCAAGAACACTTGTTGGAGTAAAAGTGACTGGAGAAGTTGTTTTTATAGTGATCGACGGCTACCAGCAAAGCAGCTATGGCTTAACTTTCAAAGAGATGATAGAATTTTTCAAAGACAAAGGATTCTTTTCCTTGATGTGTCTGGATGGTGGGAAGTCTTCCGTGATGTCTGTGAATGGTGAAATAATCAACTCACCTTCTTCAGGAGTGCCTTCTCTGCCTGTAATTATAACTGGGTCGCGTAAATAGACTGAAATAGATTTGGAGGTGGTCAGATATGGACAAGATTCCGATCGATGCCAAAAGAGACATTACACTCATTGGGCACCACGGGTCTGGTAAAACTCAAATTGTTGATGCCATGCTTTTCAATGCAAAGTTAATCGATCGAATAGGCATCCTGGCAACTGATTCTGAAGAAGTCGAAAAGGAGAAGAAAGCAAGTTTCTCTATGGGAGTCACAAGTTTACCCCATAACGACAGCAGAATCTATGTTATCGATACCCCCGGCATGTCGGACTTCTATGCAGAGACTGCAAACGGTATCTTTGCGTCAGAGAATATTGTGGCGGTCATAAACTCAACAGCCGGGCTAGAGATACAGACAGAAAGGTTCGGGACAATCGCAAAGGAGCTTGGAAAAGGAATAATTGCCTTCTTCAACATGATGGACAAGGAAAGATCCGGCTATGAAGAGACCCTTACAGACATTGCAGACACTTTTGAAAGAACGCCAGTTCTCGTTCAGCTACCGATAGGAAAGGAAGACGGCTTTAGAGGTCTAGTAGATCTTTTGAAGATGAGGGCATTTGTTGTTGAAGACGGAGGAACATGCAGAGAAGAAGATATCCCCGCAGATCTGCAATCTTCTGCCGCAGAGGCAAGAACGAAAATGATTGAGGATATCGTCCAGAACGACGAAGAACTGATGATGAAGTATCTGGAGGGAGAAGAACTCTCAACTGAAGAACTGCTTTCAGCCTTTAGAAAGGCCTACCTGGCGAATGAAGTAATACCGGTCCTACTAGGTTCGGCCGCAAAGAACATCGGAATTCAGCAGCTCCTGGAGTTCGTGATTGAAGTAGGCAGAAAACCTTCTGAGACTTCGGTGAAACCAGCTAGACTCCTGTCTGGCGAGAGAATTGAAGTGAAGCCTGACGAAGAGGAACCTCTTGTGGCCTACATCTTCAAGTCTGTCGTTGATCCATTCGTTGGGAAGCTAACTTTTATGAAGATACTCTCCGGTACTCTGAAGCAAGGGGACTCCTTTGTTGTTGTCGATCAGGATTCCTCTGAGAAGGTTGGCCACGTGATGTTACCAGAGGGTACAAAGGAAATTGAGGTAGATGAAGCAACAGTTGGAGACATTGTCAAGCTTAGCAAACTTAAGAAAAGCGCAGCAGGAAACACTGTGGCTCACAAGGATAGACAGTTGACACTTGAGCTTCCTTTGATGCCTGAACCGATGATTTCAAAGTCGATTCAGCCGAAATCGAAGGGAGACATAGATAAGATAAGCGGAGGTCTGGCAAGACTGGCTGAATCCGACCCGACTTTTAAGTGGGAAAATGATCCCGAAACCAATGAAACAGTCATCAGCGGTCTTGGTTCTGTACATCTTGAAATAATGATAGAAAGGCTGAAGAAACTATTCTCTGTTGATGTCGAAGTTGGAAAACCAAAGATTGCATACAGAGAGACTGTCAGAAAAGTTGTAGAAGCTGAGTATAAGCACAAAAAACAGACCGGGGGACATGGTCAATATGGACACGTTCAGATAAAGATTGAGCCGAATGAGCGTGGCGGTGGTTTTGAGTTCATAGATAAAATCGTTGGTGGAGTCGTTCCAAAGAACTACATACCAGCTGTCGAGAAGGGTGTAGTTGAGGCTATGAAGAAGGGCGTGCTGGCTTCTTATCCAGTAGTCGATGCGAAAGTTACGCTTTTCTACGGTTCTTACCACGATGTAGACTCTTCGGATATGTCTTTCCAGATAGCTGCCAGGCAGGCCTTCAAGAATGGTATGGGAGAAGCCAGTCCGGTAATTCTTGAACCTTTGATGGATGTCGATGTCTTCGTTCCCGAAGAAGCGACGGGCGATATAATGGGTGAGATAACTTCTAGAAGAGGCAGACCAATGGGTATGGAACCTCAAGGGAAGGGTACTTCGAAAGTCGTTGCTCAGGTCCCGCTTGCAGAGATGCTTGATTTTGCGAACAAATTAAGCTCAATAACCAGCGGGAGAGGTTACTTCACCATGAGATTCAATGGTTATCAGGAAACGCCGCCCGATGTCCAGCAGAAAATCATTCTGGAGAGACAAAGAGAGCTCGAAGAACAGCAGAAGTAATAACGAGACAGTCAGTCAAGCGGGGGTTCTCCCCCGCTTTCTTTTGAACGGTAGCTGAGCGATAAATGTCATAGACTTGAGACTTCAGAAACCTGGAGGGTGAGATGCACGTAGGTTACATGACATATCTGTTACGACTATACGGGATCGGTTCTCTGAAGGAGAAGCGCGCGGTTATTAGACCTCTAATCAGTGATCTCAGAAAGAACTTCAACGCTTCCGTCGTCGAAACTGGGAAACATGATTCGAAGCAAGAGGCGGAATTAACGGTAAGTATTGTCACAAACGAGAGAGGTGAACTGGATTCACTCCTTCAGTCGGTTTGGCAACGCATTATATGGAATGGCATCGAGATTATCGGTGAGAATGGAGAGATCTGGTGAGAAGTGGAGGTGAAAAATGAGAAAGGGAATTACTTTTGCATTACTTGCTTTTCTTGCTGTTGTTTCTTTTGCTGAACATCTGTATATCTTCAACGGATTCTCGATTTTGACGGGAGAGCTGACATTTGAGGAAGGAGCAGCTGTCATAGAGGTGCCATTTGGGATCCAGGTCTCTCCCGAGACTCTTTCGGTGCAGGACGTACCGAAAAGCACGCTGATCAACTTCATTCCCGGTGATAGTGTTCAGTCACTTTATGAGAAGAACATCGGAAAGGAAATCAAGTACTTTTTTGACGATGGAAGAGTTGAAATGCTTGAAGTCGTTTCAGCGTTTCCTGTTTTCAGAAATTCTTACGGAGAGATTCTTGTGGATCCAAAGGGTTCTCCTGTTTTCACCGGAGAATTCAGTCCAAATGGTCAGTTTCTTCTGACCGCTCCCGGCAATTTCAATGGGAGTTCATCTTTCGCTTACCAAATGAGAAACAACAGCTGGACCGTGAAGTACTCCCTGTCACTTGAAGATTTCTCTATAACCGGTCTTATGGTCGTTTATTTGGAGTTCGACACTGAGGGTCATGTGACGCTGGTTTCTTCTAATCCAAACTACGGTTATGCGGTAAGGGATATGGCAACCAAGACTGCCAATGAATCGTACTCAGTATCGCCTTCAACTGCCGATTCGGAAACGAGGCTCTACGAGATTTCCGTCCCTTTGAAACGTGGAACCAACCATATTGCCTTCCTCTCCGAGGTGTTTGCCGGAAAGAAGAGATTCGTGTTCAGGGCCAACAGGGGGGGAAGTGGTTTCACCGGAGTCGATATAGATATATCCTTGGACGAAGTCCCGATTGATCTCCCATCTGGAAACGTAGAGATCTGGAATAATTCTGTATATCTTGGATCTGCTGGAATAGGCAACATAGCCGCAGGGGAAAGCATCACTCTGCAAAGCATCGCTAGATCGATCGAAATCACTGGTAGAAGTAGCTCAGTGACAACGAAAGTTGATTCCAGTTACAGATACTACAAGAATACGTATTTCTTGAGAAACCTTTCAGGGGAAACAGTAGATGTAAAAATCGAGGATTATCTTGGTCAAAACGCTGATCAGCTTCTCACAAATTTCGCAGACGAATTCGAGTACGTTAAGGAATCGGGGATTTGGTCTGCCGAAATCTCAGTCAAACCAGGTGAGACAGCGGAGGTAGAGATTGAATATAGAATACGATACGCTAATTGAAGTTGTCAGAGAAAGAGCAAGAAGAATGTGTTCCGAAGAGAGACTGAAACATGTTTTAGGAGTAGAAAGACTCGCAAGGAAGCTGAGCAGAATTTACGGTGTTGACTCTTCAAAGGCTGGTTTAGTTGCTGTTTCACACGATATCTTTCGAGATTATGATGAAGACGAGCTTATACGCTTGTCGATCTTCTTCGGAATAGAGACCACGGAGATCGAGAGAATTGCTCCTGTTCTTCTTCATGGTAAAATTGCAGCCTCCTATCTGAGGGAAGAACACGGTGTGGAAGAAGATGTTTTTCAGGCTTTGTACTGGCATGTAAGCGGAATCCCGGGTATGACTCTTCTTGGAAAAATACTCATGGTTTCGGATGTAGGCGAGGAAGGTAGATCCTTTCCAGAAGCCCTTCAGATTCGGAAAGCGGCTGAGCTTGATCTAGAAAAATCGTTTGCTGACGTGATAAGATTGAAGATAGCATGGGCCATTAAAACGGGCAGTCTATTGCTTCCCGAGACTGTATGGACGTGGAATGAAATCCTTGGAGGTGCCAATCATGTCTCTAATTAAGCCAAAGAGACGACGTGGTCCAAAGTTGTTGTGGCTGATTATAGTTGTTATAGTAGTCGTTGCAGCCGGCGCAGGGTACGTATATTTCACAGTCAACGGTGTGAAAAACAGTAATGAAATGAAGGCGGGAAATGTCGACTATCTTTTCTACTGGCAAGAGGGTGACGATTCTCTCTACTATTACTTGAGAACTTCTACAGGAGGCAGAACGTCCGTAGTGACTTTTCCTGTTTATGCTACTATCGAAAATTCTAAACAGGTTCTTGATCCCCAGATGGGAGCGGAAGCCGTAGGGCTAATCCATAATTGGCTTGGCATTAAAAGCGATTTCTCGTATTTTGCAAACCTCTCTCCCGATCTTATCGATACGCTTACCTCCAAACTTGGTGTTGGTGCTTCAAATCCCGTTCAGCTAGTAGATGTCATAGCACTGAGGGGCTTCAAAATACTGGATTACTGGAAGATTTCCGGCTATGCCGAGATCTTCAAGGAGTACGATGGTTCTTCTACCTTGACTCCCAGGGCAGTTGCTGTGCTTCTCGAAAGACTAGGGAACTCATCGAGGATGGCCTATCAACTGGAGACGTCGACTCAGTTCCCTATGAAGATCTCCATCGGGGTTGGAGAAGAGAGCGTAAGCCGGCTCTATCTCAGACCTGATTCTCTGGATAGCGTTAAGAGAGCACTTTCAAACTGATGAAATCTGTTCATCTCTCTTTGGTTGTCCTGGCGATCTTTCAGGTCATCCTTTTCTTTTTCCTGATCTTCCTTATGTTCAGGGAAGCATATAGTTCCATGTTGGGGAGAGATCTTGCAGGAGAGACTTTCCTGATAGTCGGTATTGATACCGGTGGAAATTCGAAAGATGCTGTTGGCGGAAGAACTGACTACATATCGATAGCTTACTTCGGATCCTCAGGAACTCTAGTGCTGAAGAACATCCCAAGAGACACGATCATTACATACGAGTCGGAAAGAAGAAAGGTCAACTCTTTACTTAACTCTTTTGGAATGGATGCGCTCATTCGAGAAGTCGAGAAGCTCACAGAGCGAAGAATTACTGGATCAGTTGCCATAGATTTCAACACAGTTACTGGAGTAACTGAGTTCTCCGGCCCCATTCGCGTGGAAGTTACCTCTCTTATGCACCACGATGATTTTCAGCAAGGACTTCACATTCACTTTGAACCTGGCATTCACTTTCTTGAGGGGGAGGATTTGCTGAAATTTCTTCGTTACAGGCAGGCGGATTCGGGAGACCTTGGTCGTATTGAAAGACAGAAACAAGTCATCGAGCAGTTCATTCAAAATCTGCTAAAGGCGGGACCCTCGAAAATAATCGATATGATAGACTTTGTGATTGAAAAAACTGAAATCAGTATAGATAAGAAGTCTCTAACAGATTTGGCAGCTGGATTTTTCACTGGGCAAAGAACTGTAAATTTCACACAAATAGACTACTATATTGATGATGATGGTCGAATAATCCCTTCTGGACCGGGCGAGGATGAACCAAAACCTGTCAAAGCAGGGGGCGCATTCCCAAAGGTCCTCGTGGTGAACAACATTCCAGACTTCAACGCAAGATTCGGCGATTTTGCCGAGATGATAAAAGGTCAGTGGTCTTCACTGGCTGGAGTGAAGGTCGAAGCAACTGGTCTCGTTCCCGATATACCAGGAATTGAGAAGCGTGACACTTATCTCTTTATTAACTCGAGAGCTTCTGAGATCAGAGAGCTTTTCTCGAAGGCTCATGCTTATCACAGACCTGTTGTCATGGTTACTTCCAGCTTCGGAGGGCTTGAGTATTACTACTCGCTAATAGATTCACTGTCGAAGAACAGATTCTATCAATCTAATTATGATGCATATGTTTTGCTTGGCGTAGGAGGAAAGTAATAAGATGAGGAGTATCTTCAGGGATTTTACATACGATTTCTTCGGTATTCTAAATTATCCAAAAGAGAAATGGAACGATTTCTGGGTGCTTTATAGAGAGAAACATCCAAGAGTTCTCGAGGAATACATGTTCAAGAACAACCTTGACGAGACGTTACTTGCTCAAGCATTGGATGGCCTCGAAAGGAGAGAAATAGACAGGCTTTCTCGCTACTGGGAAGTCAACGGTCCAATCGAAAAGACGAAAGTACTCAAGGAACTGGGAAGGATGTCCGCACAACTTCACCTGGAAAGGGAAGACTTCGTAATCCACATACTGGGCGCTCTTGGAAGAGAGCAACATCTAATCGTTCCGACTTCAAAGGGAAATGTAGTAATGATAGATCTTCTTTATTGTTGGAAAGAGAATACAGTAAATGACTTCCTGAGTGTAACCATGGATGCTCTTGATGACTTCGTCGAGTATTCAAGCATGAATGTTCGCCATTACATGAACGGTTCAGAAAAAGCTGAAAGGCTCGAGAAGATATTTGAGTGTATTGATAAGAAGATACAGGGACATTCTCTGGAAGAAAAGTTGACGATTGTCTCGAGGCTGCTTGATAAATATGTCGATTATTATAACTGGACTGGTTTCTATCTCGTTGATAAAGACGCCCTGGTTCTAGGTCCTTATGTTGGCGAACCCACCGAACACGTCAAGATCGACTTCGGAAGTGGTATATGTGGACAGGCGGCAGAGACTAAGCGGATTTTCCTTGTGCCTGACGTCTCCAAGGAATCCAACTATCTGTCTTGCAGCGCAAGAACTAAATCAGAAATAGTTCTTCCCCTTTTGGCTGGAGAGACGGTAATAGGTGAACTGGATATTGACAGTCATTTGCAAAATAGTTTCGATGATCTTGATCGGGGATTTCTCGAAAAAACTTGTAGACTCCTCATCGAGGGCTGAAAGCGGCTAATATTGGGCAATATAGTTTTGTAACTTTATTAAACTATAAATGACATTTTATCTTTGGCATTCCTTCATAGTATCGATGCTACAATAACTTGATTATTTTATAGGAGGGATGCCGTAGTGCACATTACCCCTGAGGTAAGAAAGGCCGCAAGAGAAGTGAAGACACCATTCTTGATAATGGATATGGATTACGTCAGAAACAATTATTTCGACATTGTAAGCCATGTTAGGAATGTTCAGGTGTTTTATGCGGTTAAAGCGAACTCACACCCCAGGATTATCGAGACTCTTCGGGACCTCGGCAGTAATTTTGACGTAGCTTCTCGCGGTGAGATTGAGAAACTTCTCTCGCTTGGGATTGGTCCAGACAGAATGAGTTTTGGAAACACAATCAAAAAAGTGGAAGATATTGCATACGCCTATTCCGTTGGAATAGACTATTATGCAGTCGACTCGGAAATGGAAGTTGAGAAGATAGCCGCTCACGCTCCTGGAAGCAAAGTGTACGGAAGAATTGCCACAAGCGGTGGCGATTGTGACTGGCCTCTCTCCAGAAAGTTTGGAACAGATGTAAATCATGTCATCTCTATAATGGAATATGCTGATCAGCTTGGGCTTGATGCATATGGGGTAAGTTTCCATGTTGGTTCTCAGAACTACAACGTAAATAGCTGGGACGACGCGATTAGTGATGCCGCGGAGGTCTTCAAGACTCTGCGGTCCAGAGGTATCAACCTCAGGATGCTGAACCTTGGCGGAGGAATGCCGGTTAAGCACGTCAGAGAAATCAAGTCCGTCAAGGCATATGGCGACATTATTAACAAAGCGCTTGACAGATACATGTCTTCTATCCCCGATCTTGAGCTTTTCATAGAACCAGGAAGATCAATGGTTGGTAATTCAGCGATTCTCGTAAGCCAGGTGATCCTCAGAAGCAAGAAGGGTAACGAAAACTGGGTCTACATTGATGCAGGCGTCTTTCACGGCCTCACTGAGACAATAGAAGGGTTCAGGTACGAGGTCCTGACCGAAGGAAAGGTTGATGACACAAAGATTTCTTTTCATCTTGCGGGACCCACGTGTGATTCTGTCGACACCGTTTACCACGAAATTGACTTGCCGAAGAATTTAGGCTACGGAGATATCGTGTATTTTATCAATGCGGGTGCTTATACGACTGAATACGCAACCAAATTCAACGGGATTGATGCTCCGAGAGTGCTCTTTGTAGAAGACTTCATAGATGCAAAAATGCCGATTGACGGTGAGTTCATAGAATAGTCAGAGCCCCGGAAGGGGCTCTAATTTTATCATAAGAATTTTCTAAGCCTCTCAAATTCCTCCTGCGAAATCAGATCTCGTCTAAATAGTTCCCACAGTACTTTCGAGGCTATCTCTTGATCTTTTAAACTGCTCAGTTCACTTCTAAGCTGAGCTACTCGTACCGTTCTTTCCTCCGACCTATCATCCTTTAGCGAGTTCAGTACAGGAATGTACTTCACCAGAATATCTCTAGAGGTTTCTTCAGGACTTTTTTCCTTCACCTTTGTATAGACTTTCCTGGAGCGAGCGAACCTGGCATAAGCAGGTTTTGCAAACCACCCAATGACTGCTCCAACAACAAGACCTCCGATATGAGCTGCGTTGCTTATTCCAGGGATACTCAATCCGAGGAACAAGTTGATCAGTATAATGGGCAAAAGGGAATATCCCGTTATCGACTTCAATGCAACCGGGGTGTCCTTCTTGAGCCCCAGAGTGAAGAGAATACCAACGAGGCCGAAAATCGCACTGCTCGAACCGATTGTGAAAGCATTCGAAAAGGCAGCCGCGCTCAAACTTCCGCCTATTCCTGTGGCAAAGTAGAAGAAAAGATACCACTTCATACCGTAGACGCCTTCAACCACATGACCTAGCTGGAAAAGAGCCCACATGTTGAAGAGAATATGCATAAGGTTCCCATGGAGAAAGAGGGCCGTAAGCGGCGTATATATCAAGCCATTTGAAAGGGCATACCTGCTGACTCCACCGTATATCGTTATAAGGTCACGATAACTAACCCCCTGAGGACTTCTAAACAGCCCCATAATCACTACCAGGAGATATACAACCACATTTATGACTATCAAAGTTATCGTTGCGCTTCTAAATCGGATCAATTTTCCTCCTCCTGCTAAACTAAAAGTCTGATGAGCTTATTGAACTCATTTTCCGTCAGTAACTGCCTGGAAAGCAGATTGCTGAGTAGAGACCTTGCCTGATCGGATTTTAGGCTTCCGAGATCTCTGAATAGAGAAGCAATAACCTCTTTTCTTTCTTCGCTTTCATCGATTGAGGCAAGGATCTCAGAGTACTTCTCAATAATCTCTTCGCCAACTGACTTTGGCGCATTGTTTTTCTCAATCTGCTGAGCTTCCGATGCCTTTTCTCTGAAGGAAACCTCAAGCTCGTCCAGCTTCTTCTCAATTTGATTGTGGAATCTCTGCACGGCAGCAAGCCTGTATCTCATGAACCAGCTGAAAAGACCGTAGGTGACAAGAGTAAAAATGACCATTAGAGCAATAGACAGAGGCTTGAGAATCAGCACAGGTATATTCCTGTGTTTGCTCTCAAGTGACTGCACTTTCATCTCATCGTTGTACAACATCGCTATCAGCTTTCCGTAAAGAAAAAGAGATGCGATTCCAGTTATGAAGAACAACCAGCTGGAAAGAATATAACCGGTACCCAGCAACTCAATTAGCTCGTCCACGTTCGGAGAATTAAGGCCAACATCCACATGCTCCACAATTGCCTTGATGATGTACAATCCAGTGAAATTCATTGTCAAATAAGTGATTGAGTACAATACTACCCAGACCCTGGAATTTCCTTTTATGTTGAGCTCAGCGAGACTTTCTGGCTTGACAAGACCCTTCTTCTTCATACTTGCTAGATGACGATCTCGATTCCAGGCTAGAATATACCATATATATAGACTTATTGTCATTCCAATAACCGACATAGTCATTGAGACTACTGCGCTTGAGAAGAAAATCGAGGCGTAAGTAAGGAAGCCGCCCAGGAAAAATATATATGGTGGAAGTCTTATCAATTTCCTTCCTCCATCTCTTTCGCAGGATCTACTGTGATCGTTTCCGGGCTTCTATATAGAACCATTCCTGGCTTTGCTCCTTTTGGTTTCTTGACGTTCTGAACTTCAGTATAGACAACATCTACCTTTCCTGACTGCCTGCCTCTCGAATACTTTGCAGCCAGCAGAGAGCCAAAGTAAATGGCATCGGTATTAATCTCCATACCTGCTCTTTTAAGTATAACATGCGCTCCTGGAATACCTCTGGCGTGAAACCAAATATCATTCTTGGAGGCGTTTCTCGTAATTTCATCATTTTCAACGTTATTTCTTCCAACGAGATATTTGAAACCATCTCTTTCAAAGATCCTCGGACCGGATCTCTTAAGTTTCTTCCTCCCGTTTCTGGCATACTTCGGCTTTCGGACTATGCCGGCCGCTTCAAGTTCGTATGAGAATTCAAGAATTTCACCGATCGATTCGGCTTGAAGAAGCATTTCTTTGAGCTGCTCCAAGTATTCACTTTCTTCTCGAAGGACTCTCAGTCTTTTCTTGACATGAAGCTCCTTTCTATGAGATTTGCTAAAGTACTTGAAGAAGAGCTGCGCATTTTCTGAGGGCGTAAGTCTTTTGTCGAGAGAAATCGTTGTTAACCCGCCGGTCTCCCAGTCTTCAAGCTCAACTTTTTCCTGTCTCTCTTTCAGCCTGTATAAGTTTGCAACAAGAAGCTCTCCGTACCTTCTGTACGCTTCGTAGTTTTCGAGTTCGGCCAACTCCTTCTCCAATTTTTCAACCAATTTGAATAGCCGTTTAGAGGATTTATCGATTTTCCTTATAATGGAAGTCTTTCGCCTGTCAATCTCAGTTTCAATGCCTGCAGATTCGAGGGCGAGCTTTATTGCCTCGGAT
This sequence comes from Mesotoga infera, assembly GCA_011045915.1. Lineage (NCBI taxonomy): Bacteria > Thermotogati > Thermotogota > Thermotogae > Kosmotogales > Kosmotogaceae > Mesotoga > Mesotoga infera. Next base: position 17,763 of record DSBT01000175.1, on the reverse strand, counting down.
GCTCTCACCCTCTCGCTATGATTCTTGTGATCGAGCGGGATTGGGGAGATCTCAGTACCACCTTCCCCCTCGAGAATGAAAAGACCGTCATCGCTGCTCTTGCTGGAAAGATTTCTTAGGAACTCAGCCGCTTCCGCAAGCCGTTCCTCTTCAATCATGGCTGGAGGGATATCTTCGAGTTGAAGATAGCCGACGATATTCTCGGCCGTCGCTCTTGAAAAACCTGTAAAGGACTTTCTGATAGCGGACGAAAGGATATCGGTCGATTCAAGCAGATAGGACTGGATCTCTTCTCTAGAAAGCCCCCTCAGAGATTTGCATGGGGTGTCGGGAGAGTAATACTTCAAGCCCCTCGCGATGGTTCTCTTTGAGGTCACCATCTCTCTGAAAGCCTGTGCTATCATGCCTTGTTCATCCAGTACAACAATGTTCGAGCCCGGTCCGATGAACTCTATCAGCAGCGAGTAATGTTTTTTCTCTCCAAAGGCGTCTCTTCCTTCGAAATCAAGCCTGAGTATCCTGTCCATTCCCTTCTGCTCTACGTCGATTAGAAAGAATCCGTTGAGATGTCTTCTCATGAAGAGGCTGAACGGCGTTTCCAGAGACGGGGAGTTCTGCTGTCTCTCTCCTTTAGCGATGTATGGAGAAGACGGGTTAATCGAGACCTCGATGCCGGTTTTCGACAACTTGAAAAAGAACTCCGTCCTCCCTATTTGATATAGCTGTCTCAGCTGCATTCCTTTGCTATCTGAGATCTCTGCAGTGACTCTCTGAAGAGTCAGCCCGTCGAATACCATATTCTATTCAGCTCCTCTGAACTAATGAACCTGTACTTTCCAATTCTGCCTTGAAAAAGTGAGAAGATGGTTGATCCTGATCCTGTCATCATTGTAACGACTGCATTAGGCTTCTCCAACGAGGATTTCGAATAATGCTCTTTGATCTCCGCAAAGCGACCGAAGATGGGATTCTGAAATGAATTTAGAGAAAGATTCTTTATCCCAAGGCTATCACGAGCTTTCAGGGCTTTATAGTATTGTTCGGCCCCGTTCTCATCAATTCCAGGAAAGAAATCCCGTTTATCTATTAGTTTGTATGCCAGTACTGTCAAGACCTCAACCTCCGGAAAGCTCAAATCAACGGAATATCCCGTTACATCGCCAGGATAACTAAGAATCTCGCCTCTTCCCGAAGCTATCGCTGTTCCACCTCTAAGAAAGAAAGGGACATCGCTACCGACCATCGATGCCATTTCAATCAGTCTTTCAGATTCGATCTCGAATATCTTAGCAAAGAATCTCAGCAAAGAAGCGGCATCTGAACTACCTCCACCCAAACCTCCACCTGATGGAATCCTCTTCTTCAATTCCATTCCAATCTTAATCTTTCTCCCAATCTGCCTTTCAACCTCGGCAAGCGCTTTGTGAAGAGTGTTCTCTTGATTCCAGCTAATGTCGGAATTGCACTTGAAGTAAGTCTCACTAACTCCTGGAGTAAGGATCAGCTCGTCAAATAAGTCTATTGTCTGGAAGACGGAGCTTATGTTATGAAATCCGTCACTTCTCCTCTTATCTACAGCAAGATACAGGTTTATCTTTGCAGGACATTTCAACGAGACAGAAGATATTCCAAAACGATTTGAGACCATGTTTCCATCTTCTCCCTATACTTGGAAAGCATTGCAAGGTGGACCATCTCACCGGTGAACTTTTCCACTTCGTTAAATCCATTGAAATCCACCTCTGCCAAGTATACAATACCCATGTGGACCCTGCTTACAGCCGTGTGCAGGTCGTTCAAGATTCCCAAGTATTCAATTGAGTGAATTTCCACCGAGACTTCTTCTCGGATCTCCCGTTCGAAGCCATTCTCAAATGCTTCCCAGGGATATGCTCCATCTTCTGGATTGATGTGGCCCCCGACACCTATCGAATACATGTCGTGAAGACGCGCTTCTCCTTGTTTCTTAGTTCTCTTCATGAGGAGGTGTTCATTTCCATTCTTGAAGACCGCATAAGGTATTATTTGCCTCATTGATTCATCGCGCTCTGCATCGGAACGCGGTACGAATCTTCCGAATCTCCTGACGCGTTCTCTAATTTCATCCAAAGGAAGAGCCAGCAACCCGGAACGGGCTGCCAGCTCTCCTAGACAATCAACATCGACTACGAGAACTCTCTCTTCCAAGCCTTTCTCCTTCTTTGATTACCAGTCTATGCTTGGGAACAAAACCATCGCAGAACCCTTGAAAGCAACAATTGATACCTGTTCTTCAAAGTCCGAGCTTAGAACTGGCCTTTCGACTGCAATGACGCCGAAATAATAATTTTCGTCCCAAAGATGTTTGGACGGCCCAACGATGCTCGTCTCATTGAAGGTGAAATTCACATATGTGCCGACGGCTTCTTCTCCAAATTCCTCAGATGATGGTGTGTAGTAACTGTTTATTTTCACCAGGTGCGTTACGAGGTTATCGCTCTTCCTTGCTCTGAAGAGCCAAAGATCATCATTGAAACGATCAATGTTTTGAACACTAACCTTCCAACTGCTCGCTCTCCATGAAATGAACCCCGTGGGCTGAATTCTTATGTTCCAGTCAGTTGCAACAGGTTCAGTGTTAAGTATCGTTGTCATCTGCCCAGCAGTGTAGACATTGCTGGGAAGTTGCGTACAGGCTTGGAAGTAAACCTCTCCCCAGTCATATATTGCGCTTTTGGAAGTTGGATCGATTCCGAAGAGCAGTCTAGTTGCAAAAGGATCCTTGCCTACAGCGGATTCAAGGAAACTTTCCCTGTACCGAACGAAAGTAGGAATCCTTGTGTTTGAGAAGTCGTAGTTTCCGAACCAACTAGAAGGCTGGGAGAAGGTGGTCCCGAATTCTTCAAAAACCTCAACTAGGACAGGCGTTTTCGGGCCATAAGTTATGTATCTGGTTTGTTCGACATAGCCTCCTTCATAATTCGCTCTTACCGTTACCCTGACTTCTCCAGATTCCGGTACAGTCGGAAGATAAACAATAGCGGTATCATTCTCTTTCTGCTTCAGATTCTGAGAAGTGATATTCACCCAACCTCCCTGTTCTTTCTCGAGTTTCCAGATGAAGTTAGAAGTCGGGGTGAAATTCAACGGCGTTACGCTTACCATTATCGGCTCGCCCGGTTCCCTGTTGCTTTCTTGGGCAAGGAAAATCATAATCGGTATTCGAATACAAGAAGATAGCGAAAACACAAGAACCAACAACGCACCCAATACCAGGAACAACCTAGCTCTTTTCATCTTAATCCCTCCCTTTCAGGAACTCTTCAACAAACTCTTCTTCCTTATCTACAGCCAAACCATTCAGTCTTGCATAGAAAAGCTCATCGAGTATTTCTCTAATCCCTGGACCTTCTTTCATGCCGTACTTCTCTTTCAGCACAGTTCCATCAACGGTCAGTCTGATCTCGTTCAACTTTCTCAAATAAGCTTGAAACAGAAGATCTTGTTCTTCACTGAGATAGGAATCAACAAAATTCAAAGTTTCCGGCTTTCTTGACTTCAACATCATGTGAAACTGTGAGGGCTTTCTTGGCTTCTCAATTACTATTCTACCAGCAGCATCTATCGCATCAGCTAGCCTGTCGAGAAAGTTTCTAGTCAGTCCATAACGATCGATACACCATTCGATCGCCTCATTATCGCTATTTCTAAGCATTATCATCAAGAGAGTGTAGAAAATCTTGTCCTCCCCGGCCAGCGAAGCATTTCTTGCTCTTCTGCTGAAATACCTGTCTAGCATGTGGTCAGTCTCTCTATCAAACTTCGATTGCGGGAAGAGCTTTTCAGTTACGCCCAGGCTAGAGAGTCTTCTTATTGCCTTCAGGGGAAGAGGCTCTTGCAGGGTCTTGAACAACTCGTCTCTCAGCCGCTGTCCGGTGACTCTATTCAAGTATCCTTCAGCAGCGCACAGTTTTAGCAGTTCGGCAGTCCGAACCTCAATTTCAAATCCAAACCGTTGCTCAAATCTCACAGCCCTGAGAATTCTTGTCGGATCTTCTATAAAGCTAAGCGGATGAAGAGCCCTAATAACTCCATTTGAAAGGTCTTTCCTTGAGCCAAAAAAGTCAATCAGAATGCCAAACTCCTCCTGATTAAGCTTTATCGCCATTGCATTGATGGAAAAATCCCTTCTGTAAAGATCCTTCTTGATCGTACTCATCTCGATCTCAGGGAGAATTGCCGGCTTTTTGTAATACTCGGTTCTGGCAGTTGCCACGTCGATTCGCAGACCATCGTTGAAAAACATTGAGCTTGCAAGGAACTCTTTGTGTTCCACAATCTTTATGTTGAAGTATTTCTTGAAAGTTTCTGCAAAAGTGTTTGCGTTGCCCTCAACTACGATATCCAGATCTAGATTATGCTTGTTGAGCAACAGATCCCTTACAAATCCACCCACAATATATGTCGGCATGTTGAGTTCTGAGCCGACAGCGCCAAGAAATCTCAGCATCGTTACTATTCGTTTATCGGTGCGTTCCTCTATGAGATCTTCTACCGGGAACTTTGCGTAATTCTGTTCGCCATGGCTTTCCCCAGGATCAATCATTCTTTTTCTGCCAAAGGTACTCTTTAACAGATCGGTTCCTGTTACTATTCCATTTAGTATGCCGTTGTCAAGAATTAGAATCGCCGTTGTGTTGTTTTCCACCATCTTGTCGGTTACCAACTGAACGGAATCGTCTGCTGAAGCGGTTACGAAAAACCTATCAATAACCTCGACAATTCTCTTCTCAGAGAGCCCGTGGCGTACAGCTTTCTCGATATCTCTATATTTGGAAACGCCCACGATTTTCTCATTGTCCACTACCGGGAGAGAGTGATGACCGGTTCGCTGCATGATTTTCAAGACGTCCTCGACTTTCATATCGACCAGAACGGTTCTGACAGGCGAGGACATAATCTCCCTAACCTTTATCAAACGTTCAATATTGTCTTCAAAGTTTCTTACAATTCTTTCTTCTGCCTCTGCTGCTGTGCAGTTTTCGAAATAACCTAGAGTGTAAGACCCTCCGCCATTCCTGAGAATGCCTTCGAGCTCGGCCGTGTCGAGATTCATGTGGCGCGACCTGAGTGTGAAGTAGACCCTGTCATTTGCTTCGAGCAGCACTACCAGGTTCTCTACGCCAAGGAACGACCAGAGCTTTTCAACCACAAGACTGAATCCGGCAGGCAGTGATTGCCTCTTTGCAGTAGCCATGTTGATTTCCACACCCCTTATCGATGTGCTTTTGAGCCCCGATATAAGAGACTCGACTAGTCTCTGCTGGGAGGAGCTCAACTTATAGCTCGAGTAGATTCCTAAGCCGTCTGGTTGTGCGCCGAGGTCTATCAGCCAGGCGGCCGTCCTCAGGTCCTGGGCCTTGGTCGAGGCGTGAGTGAAATTCCCGGTTTCTCTGTAGATCGCTGTAGCGAAGAGTACTGCTTCACTCTCAGTGACTTCCTTCCTTTTCTTTCTCAGTTGGTTACACATGAGAGTGGTGCAAGATCCCAGTTCCTTGAAAACTCCGTGTTGTGATCCCGAAAGAGTTGTGTTGTGATGATCAAAGAATTTGACTTCAGTGTTCTTGCTTATCATATGCTGAAGAGCAGATGGAATCCTCTTATCGTCTGAAGTGTCGACAACAATTAGGGAAGAAAGACTGAAGATCTTCAGCTCATTCACACTGTAGAATGACAACAAAAGACTTTTGGAAGAAAGGAAGGCCTTCAGCGCAGGAGCAAGTTGTCCTCCAAAGACGATCACGTGATCTGGATAGAGCTTCTGAGCGGCTACTGCGGACGCAAATGCGTCAAAATCGGGGTTCCTGTGAGTAGTTATTACTCTCAAAGACATTCCACCTCTTCAGCTTCTCGTAAAGCGTGCTCTTGCTTATTCCAAGAATCCTTGCCACCTTTGTCTTGTTTCCTCCATGTCGATCGATCAACCACTTAACGTAGCACCTTTCGAGCTCGTCAAGAGTGACTTCCTCGAATTTGAACTCCTTTTCTTCGGGTTGAACTCGTTCGGGGAGAAGTGGATGTGAAAGTTTGTCGAGACTGCCGTTCATTGCAAGAATCGAAAGGAGCTTGTTCCGAAGTTCACGGATATTTCCTGGCCAATCGTACTCTTTCATCCTCTTAACAAAATTCTCCGGTACATCTGGGAGTTTCTTTAATCCAAGTTCATCACATAGCTTCGGCAGAAAGTAGTCTATCAAGAGAGGAATGTCTTCTCTCTTCTCCCTAAGCGGTTCGATTTCTATCCTGACAACATTCAATCTGTAATACAGATCGCTTCTGAAATTCCCTTCTGCGACGGCTGATCTAAGATCTCGGTTGGTAGCTGCAACAACCCGGAGATCAAGCTTACGGAAAGAATTTCCGCCCAGCCTTTGACTTGAGGAAGTTTCCAACACTCTTAGCAACTTAACCTGCATTGCAAGTGGCATCTCAGATATTTCATCAAGAAAGAGCGTTCCTCGGTGTGATTCTTCGATGAGACCAGGCTTCGAATTCAGTGCCCCAGTGAAGGCTCCTCTTTCATATCCGAATAGTTCGCTTTCAAATAGATTTTCCGGTATTGCGCCGCAGTTTATTGGCACGAACTTTCTCCTTCCGCTTTTCTCGTGGATTGACCTTGCAACGACCTCTTTCCCTGTCCCGCTCTCTCCCTCAAGAAGGACAGTTACCTTTTTTTGTGCAATCATGGCTATGGTTTCCCTTAGCTTAAGGATATTGTTGCTGTTACCGACTATTTCAACAGAAGGTTCGACAATAATTCTTTCAGCGAGACTGTCCCTTTCTTGAGAAAGCTCCGAAAACTCAATGGCCCTCTTCACTTCAAGAAGAGCATGAGTCAGGTCAAACGGCTTTTCCAGGAAATTGAACGCTCCCTTTCTCACCGCATCTATTGCTGTATTTATATCTCCGTGAGCAGAAACGACTATTGCGGGCGTATTGTTCGCGGCTTCAGAGAGAATATCGAGTCCTGAACCATCGGGGAGTCTCACGTCCAGTATAAGGCAGTCAAAGAATTCTTCGGATACTTGCTTTCTTGCCTGAACAAGATTGTAAACCTGAACGACTTCGTACCCCTCTTCTTCCAGAGCGGAGCCCAGCAAGCCATTAAAGGCGAGATCATCATCGACTAGCAAAACCTTACTCTTCATCTCTTTGCCTCCTGAAGGTTAATGCGAATATGGTTCCCCTTCCTGGAATGCTCCTCATTTTCAATCTTACATCGTTTTCTTCGCAGAAATTGCGGACAAGGTACAGTCCCAATCCCGATCCTTCGGCCTTTGTAGAGAAGAATGGTTTGAATACATTCTGCAAAGCGGCAGAATCGATCCCTTTACCCGTATCGGCAATAATCAGCGTAATCACCTCTCTAGATGTCCGGACTTTAGAGATGATGGAACTCTCCCCCGGTATGCTTGCTTCAACGGCGTTCATGAGTAGATTCTTCAGAACATTCTCAAGCCTTCCCCGCTGGATGAGAACGATTCCTTTGTCGAGAGATACGACCTTGAACTGTATCTTTCTTTCCGAGAAGATTGAAGACATAAAGGAAGCGACTTTCATCACCTGTTCGGAAAGATCTACCCTATCGAACTCTTCGCCATATCTGAAGATCTGCAGAATGCCCCCAATCCTACTCTGAAACGAGTTGAGTTCTTTCGAAAGAGTCTCCATATACTCCGGCCTGTTTGTTCTCTTGTAAAGATCAAGAGCCAACTTAACATTTGCCAGAGGCTGTTTAAGACCGTGTGCGAGATCCGCAACTGTCTGGGCATCTACCGCGTACCTTCTTGTCTTTTCTAAGAGTTGCTTTGTTTTCCACTGGCTGGTCTTGTCTGTTAGGGTCAGAAGAAAGCCGCTCTTCTTTTTGTGAGCTACCGACACGAGGTAGCGTTTCCCAAGCTTTCTGCTGTAAACCTCGAACTGGCCTTCTTGAAGCGGGAAGATAAGACCTGTTCTCCTCGTGAATCTGTCGATACGGAGATATCTTCCTCCCTGACTCCCGTAGGAAAAGCTTCGTATAAAAGAATCATTAACAAGATCAAAGTTGCCTTTCTCGTCAACCGAGACGACAGCAATGTCAAGTGTGTTTAGAAGCTCTGAGTAATCCCTGTACAGTTTTTCGTAATAGTTTCTCTCCTCTTCTATCTGTAGTGAGAGGTTTCTGTAGAAGCCATATATTTCATTAAACTGTCCCTCAAGTTCGCCAATCGACTTCTTTTCTCCCGTACGGATAAGTCTAATGAGCCTTTCAAGCTGCCTGACTAATGTAAGATATACGGTAAAAACCGACGCAAGCGCGAGAAGAATCACAAGTGACATTCTTTCTAAACTCAAGCCGTAGAAGAGAGAGAATAGAACTCCCGCTCCCATGACTACCCCACCAACTATGTAGTGGTAGCCAGGATTGAACAATCCTTTGTCAGACTTTGACAAGTGTAATGGGTTCCCCTTCTTCAAAAGAAAGGAACTCTCGGGCACTCCCTTTGTTTACAGTGATTTCTAGGAATCCGCTTGAATCGAAATGGGCGAGCAGATTCCCCGAATTCACATCATAGTATGTCTTTCCGAATGTTGCCTTGAAGGGTCTTCTCCCCTTCCCGATTTCAAGAACATCACCTTCCTCGAGATCGTTCCCCAGGGCTGCAGGAACGTTCGTCTCAAGATTTCCAAAGTGATCATAAAATGCGACTTCGCCAACAATCGTGTTTCCTTCCCTGCCAGGCTTCTTGAATTTCAGATATTCGAAGTTCATCAGCCTTGAACCCAGCTTCTCCGGTTCCAGTCCGGCGGCTACATAGGCAGCCACGGGAGCGAAAATATCTCTTCCGTGAAAGCTTCTTGAGTTCCCCCTGTGATACTCATTGTTTTCGAGGTCCCGAATCTCGTGAACTCCGTATTCTTCGGCTGCAAAGGTAAACAGGCCATTATCAGGTCCCACGAGCCTCATCCCATTCTTTAGAACCATTAGTATCGGTTTTCTCGACGTGCCCACGCCGGGGTCAACTACAGCCAAAAAGACAACATCTTCTGGTAAATCCTTGAGGGCTCTGTGAATGATGTAGGCGCCTTGCCTTATGTTGAAGGGTTTGATTTCGTGACAAATATCAATTACCTCAACCTTCTTATTCAGCCCCCTAATAACAGCCTTTGCTACTCCAACATAGTAGCTGTCCGAACCCCAGTCAGTCAAAAAAGCTATCACACCTATCCCTCCATTTGCAAACGATAGAAGAAAAGACTCTCCCCATATTCCTCGATTCGAGTCTGTAGAGATTCGAATCCGTTGAGCAGTCTGAAGCTCCAAACCCGGGGACTGCTTCACCATACTCGGAGACGAGATTTGAAAGCTCTTCCTCTCTTTGCTCTTCTGTCGGAAGAAGCAGAGCGGCCACAACCTCGGCATTCTCCCTCAAGTAGTCAATATGCCAGTATTTTCTTTTTTCTTCGATTAGGTGCCTCTTCACTCTTTCTGCTAAAGAGCTCATCGCCGAACCAACATACATGTAATAGCCAGAATCAAGGGTCCACTTCCGGCAGCGGCTAGAAACCTCAACCGTCTCTTTGAGAAAGAAAAGAACAACATAGTCGCCTTTATTGTAATCCATAATGTAGATATTATACGACAGCTTCGCTTCCCAAATGACGGGCTGCTGAAACTGGGCGGCAAGCTTAATATATAATTTGTTGGGGGTGATCTAGATGGCTTATGTTGAAGTGAATAAGAAAAGCATAGCGAAGAATTCAAGAAAGATCTTGGAGCTTGCCAGAAGTAATGGGGTTGAGGTGGCTGCAGTAACTAAAGTTGTGTGCGGAGATACTGAGATAGCGATGTCTCTACTTGAAAACGGGATTACGGAAATTGGCGAATCAAGACTCGAGAATGTCGCAAGGCTGAAAAGCGCGGGCATCAATTCAAGCTTAATTCTGCTCAGACTTCCAGAGAAATCGCGATTTCGCGAAGTTGTTGAGCTTGTTGATTCAGTGCTTGTCGGAGATCTTGATAGTCTTTCCAGATTAAAGGAGATTTCTTCTGAAACTGAGAAGAAATTGAAGTTCATATATATGGTAGATACGGGAGACCTTAGAGAGGGAGTCATGTTTTATGAAGCGCAAGAAGTTCTTGAGAAAGCACTCTCAATCGTCGGCAAGGACCTTGATGGAATCGGCACTAATCTTGGATGTTTTGGAGGAGTAATTGCAACTCCAGAGAAATTTGAAATCCTTCTCAGTCTGGGAGAATCACTGAAAGGGACTACCGGTTACACATTTAGGCGGTACTCTGCCGGAAACACAGCTTCATTACCGTTGCTTGAAGAGAAAAACCTTCCTGAAGGCATAAATCACTTTCGACTGGGAGAATCGATAATGTGTGGAACAGACGTCACAAACAACCGAAGAGTTCCGGGAACCTTACAGAACACATTCACTCTAGTAGGAGAGATTATCGAACTTGCAGAGAAGCCCTCAATACCAATTGGCGATATCGGTCATGATGCCTTTGGTCGTATTCCAAGGTTCGTAGATAAAGGAAAGAGAATGAAGGCTATACTTGATCTTGGTGAACAAGATGTGGTTCCCTCCGGATTGACACCTTTGGTAAGTGGATGTGAAATAATTCATGCTTCGAGCGACCATCTGATAGTGGATGTAACAGATTCCGAGAAGTCCTTTGCTGTTGGTGACTCGATTCCCTTCAGAATGTCTTACGGAGCACTGCTGAGAGTAATGACATCCCCCTATGTGAGGAAAGTGTACCTATGATAAAGCGACTTAGGAGAGCCGATCGCTTAAGGGTGAAGGAAATCGTTGAGACAATATGGGAAGGCGATGATTATATACCCCAAGTCTTTGAGAAGTGGGTTCGCGACCCTTCATGTCATTTCATGGGACTCTGGAAGGGAGGAAAACTTATTGGTATAGACAACCTCAGGCTCTTCAGTCGCAAAGTTGGTTGGATGGAAGGAATGAGAATCGATCCACTCTATCAGGGAAGAGGATTCGGGAGGGAGATGGGCGGAGAGATGCTAAAGCTTGCCGAAAGTTTGGGACTTGAGAGGCTTTATTTTTCGACCTATTTTGACAACACCGCTTCGATAAAGATGAACGAAGCTTTCGGGTTCAGACGAATCGCCGTATTCACAAATCTCCAGAAAGAGATTGGCGAACTTACTCCCTGTCCCATAAATTTACTAGAAAGCGATGAGATTCCGGAAATCGATGATCATATCAGTGAAGACTGGATGTTTATTCCAAAGGAAATCTCAAACAAAAGAAGATTCCTGAACGATCCGGTGAGGCTTGTGGGCGGAGCGAACTGGGCGGTTGTATCAAGGAATTCCAAATCTAAGGGTTGCCTTGATATCAACTTCATATGTATGGCAGACGAAGATGGTGTTGAGAATTTCCTGAAGGAGCTTCTTTACTATTCGCGGGCGAAGAGTTTCTTCCGTATTCATGCTATGGTTAGTGAATCATTTGATTTGGGCCCCTTCCTCTCTAATGGATTCAGACCTTTCGAGAGAGTAAGGGATGTTTTTCTTTATTACGCAGATGTATCTAGCCTGAGAGTCTGATTTTGACTAACCGTTCTTGGTCGGATACACTGATTTGTACTCCCTGATTATCTAGTTCGATGCTTCTCATTTGGTGAAGAGACGTTGCGGAGTGATTGCAGATAGACCTCCAGATGCTGATCCGGTTTGTACTCCGTTTTGCGTATTTTTCTTGAAGCAGTATCCCATGAAGGACAGGTACTGACGTTTCTCAATAACCAGTATAGTTCTTTTATCGGGGACAAGCGAGGTTTAGTTGGTCAAGACTCTCTGATATGATTCCTGTACCGAAGTTCAGATAATGGTTCTTTCGACTTCATTGAAGGGAGGGGTCGAAAGGATCATAAGGAGGCGAGGTGGAAGATGAAAGTCGAGAGTGACAAGCGGATCCGACTAATGGCTCTCGCTCTTATGACGACGGAGCTCAATAGTAGTGAAAAGCAAAGGTCCCACAGGCACCACCCTCTCTATCTTGAGACAGAGGACTTCATTGAAGAAAGTGAGCTCCATTTCCATGAACTCGAGAGACTATTGAGAGATGTTACTCCTTCCTATTTTCTCTTCACTTACATTTTGAGCCACTCATGGCCAGATCTCGAACCTGTTGCCTTCCCGCCATTCCTCGAGAGATATGAACCGAATCTGTGCAGGAGCGGTGTGAACATGGAACTAAGGGAAGTCGTAAGAGGGGGAACTCTGGAGAACATCTGGGAAAGCCAGGCTCCAAAATGGAAGGAGATTGAAAAAGACGCTGCCCTTGCCTTTGCAGGTAGCACCATTGATAGCACAATCGCAGGTTTTTTTGGAAGACTTGAAGCAAATCTAGTTTTCGCTCCAAATCCCCTTTTTCCTGAACTTGTCTCCCTTGGTGCAGCGGGATATGAAGGGCTCTACTGTATTGCGAGATATCCGGGTAAAGCGACTTCGAAGTGGCCATATGAACCGGGGGTCACGGCTCCTTGTGAGGAGTTCTCCGGTTACTCTGAGAACCGTGTATGGTCGAGAATAGTAGCTTTTCACGAGTTCTGCCACCCGCTTATAGATCCGTTTCTCTCTCGGAATGCCGAGCTTGTAAGAGGGCTCAGGGAGACTCCCTTTGCAAAAGGTGTTCTCGCCTCATACGGAGAGAAGTATACCTCATGGGAGGATATGTTCACCGAGTTTGTTATATATGGGATGACATACGCCTACTTGCTTGAGGAATTTGGAGAGAAAATTGCGAAGAGCTTTCACAATACCATGCAAGAAAAGACCGGCTTCACTATGACAGAAATGGTCGGGAAACAACTTCATACTCACCTCATAGCCTCAAGAGATCGGAGCGGAAATACACTTGAGAGTCGGCTTGTTGAAATCTTCAGCAATCTTACATGAAAGATTGTGTGATCACCCGGAGCAGTCTTGCGTTCAAGGTCGAGAATCATATCAGGAATTTTGTCATCCTTTGACAGAACCAGCAAGAAGCCCTCTCAGAAAGTACTTTCCGAGCAGTATATAGACTATAAGTGTTGGTAGAGCGGCAAGCAGTGCGCCGGCCATCTGGACATTCCACTCGACAACTTGACTCCCAGCCAGATTCACAAGTGCTACGGTAATCGGCTGTTTTGTCGGGTCACTGGTAACTGTCACGGCGAAAAGAAATTCATTCCAAATATTCGTGAACTGCCATATGACCACTACTACAAAACCGGGAAGGGATATCGGAAACAAAACTTTCAGATATGTCTTGAAAATGCCTGCTCCGTCTATACTGGCCGCTTCGATTAATTCCGTAGGCACTTCGCTGTAGTAATTCCTGAAAATCAGGGTGGTTATCGGCAGACCATAGACCACGTGAACCAATATCAATCCCCATAAGGAGCCGTAAAGCCCGATGTCTTGAAGAAAGCGTATTAAAGGAAAAAGAACGCTCTGATAAGGAATAAACATTCCAAAGAGAACGAGAGCAAAGAGAAGATCTGAGTACCTGAACTTCAGTTTAGACAATACATATCCGTTTACCGATCCAACGATTGCCGATAGAAGTGTCGCAGGGATCACCAGCAGGAAAGAGTTTCTCAAGTTGGGAGCAAGACGACTGAAAGCCTTGGCAAACCCATCTAGGGAAAGATTGTTCGGCGGAAACCACATTCGCTCAAGACCAACTTCTTTAAGGGGTTTGAGGCTTGTTGCCAATAACACATATATAGGCATCAGAAAGAACAATGCGAAAACCGCAAGAAGGATATAGATTACAATCTTCTTGGTCATATCCTTTTCTCCTTTCTGAAGGCAGAAGCAAGGTAAGGTATTATGACAACTGCGACCATGAGGAGCATTATTATCGCTATTGCCGAGCCAGTTGCATATTTGTTCGCTCTGAAAGTGGTTTCAAACATGTAGATGGCCGGAACGTCGGTCACGTTGTTCGGGCCACTGCCGGTCATAGCGTAAACAAGATCAAAGATCTTCAGCGAGATGTGGCCTAAAATAATCATTGCGCTTAGAGTTATCGGTCTTAGAATGGGAAACTTGATCTTCCAGAAGATCTGCCAACCTGTTGCTCCATCAACTTCTGCAGCTTCCACCAGATCCTGGGAAATCCCACGAAGCCCTGCAAGGTACATGGCCATTGTATAGCCTGACATCTGCCACACAGCTGCTATTATCACCGGAATCAGTGCTATGTTGAAATTGAGGAAACTCTCAGTGCTGGTGAACCACTTCCATTGAAAGAAATCCAACCCCACTAGATTTAAGAGAAGGTTCATACCCTGTGGACTGTTTGGAAGAATCCCGGGAGCGAAAATCCATCTCCAGACTGCTCCAGTCACAACGAATGAGAGTGCCATGGGAAACAGATAAATATTTCTAAAAACACTAGATCCCTTGAGATTACGATCAATCAGTACTGCCAAAACAATCCCCAGTAGGAGACAACCTAGAATAAAGAAAAGAGTGAAGTACAAAGTGTTCCACAGATCGGTTTGAAACCTGGGATCTTCGAAGAGCCTGAAATAGTTTCGCAATCCGACAAATTCGAATTCGCCTTTAAGAAGTCTAGCAAAACTATTCCAGTTGGAAAGAGAAGTTCTACTCGTCCAACCAATAAAGAAATAAACGAAAACCCCTATCGCCGCAAAAGTTGGCGAAAGTATGAAAAAGGAAATAATCCCTCGTTTTGTCTTCCTCTTGATCTGGAACACCTCCAACAATGGGGCCCACAGATGCGGGCCCCATTTTGCAAGGATTAGTTGATGTAGTCTTCTGCAGCGTTTTCAATGGCGTTCAGGAAAGCTGCTCTATCTTTTGTAGTAATAAAGATGTTTACAGCATCGTTCAGCTCGGTTATAAAGCCTTCAGGCGCGGCAGATCCATGAGCTATAGAAGGACACAGGTTGTTTGTGGAGAAGTCCTCCATAGACCATGTGAGGTAAGGATCGTAGAGTGATTTGTCTGCATCTAGTCTTGCAGGAATCGAACCCTTTATCGGGTTGAATGCATCTTGACCTTCGACTGAGGCAACTATTTCCAGCCACTTAAGAGCATTTTCTCTGTTTGGTGCGCCCTTCGGCAGGCCAAATGTATCAGTTACTACCATGAAGGAGCCCTCGGTTCCTGGAACTGCCATCCAGCTGAACTCCTCTCCCGGTGTCCAGCCCAAGGTTTTCAGATAACCTTCTGCCCAGTCTCCCATTACGTTGAAGGCAGCCTTTCCATCGAAGACCATCCTTGTGGCATCCTGCCAGGTGAGAGCGGCATGGTCTTCGTTTACATACTTAATCAGTTCTTCGAAGATTACTATCGCTCTTTCAATTCCTGAGTCTTCGAAGCTTGTAGTCCCATTCCACAAACCGTTGTACTTATCTGGACCCAAAGCCGAAAGCAACACGGTCTCGAACAGATGACCGGCCTCCCACTTGTCCTTGTCTCCAAGGGAGAGTGGAACATAACCGGCTTCTTCAATCTTTGCACAGACTTCCAGAAATCCCGGTCCGTCGCTAGGGACTTCGTCTATACCGACTTTCGTAAGGATTTCGTTGTTAATGAAGACTACGTTTCCTCTGTGAACGTTTACGGGAATCGAGTATACTTCTCCCTCATAGCTACAAATTGTCATAATGTCTTCGGGGAACTTATCGAGAATTCCCCAGCTTTCCAGAATATCGGTGAGCGGCTCCATCATACCGGTAATCACATAAGTGTCGATTAGTTCCATACCTCCGTGCACCTGAAAAGAGTCAGGAGGATTGCCACCCAGCATTCTCGTTTTCAAGACAGCTTTTGCGTTTGTACCGGCTCCACCGGCGACGGTTGCGTTAATTATCTCGACGTCGGGATACTTGGTTCTAAATACCTCGTAGATAGCGGCAAGTCCTTCCTCTTCTCCTCCACCAGTCCACCAGCTGAAAATCTCAACACTTCCAGAGGCAAAGAGCAGACCTACGGAGAGAAGAAGAACTGCCAAAAGACACTTTTTCATCAAAACACCCCCTGTTTGTTCGGCTTCACGCCGCGCAATAGTCTTCCTTTTCCCCAGACCGAATAAGAACCTAATGAAGATTATACTCCTGTTAACATTTTACTAAGCAACTCTTCGGAACAGAAGCCAGTGACTATTCGGGAATAACTGAACTTCTTAGCAGACTTCTCTCATAGTTATTTCTTCAGGATGAAATCCGATCTGAATGGCAATTTTCTTCGGCACGCACGATAGTGGTATCATTTACGTATAAACAACTGGGAGGGATTCGTTTGTCGGCAGTCAACATAAGCATAATCGGTGCGGGAAGTGCGGTGTTTTCTCTCAGGCTGGTCAGTGATCTGTGCAAGACGATTGGTCTTCATGGTAGCAAGATAACACTGATGGACATTGACGAGGGGAGACTTGATGCAGTTCAGATCCTTGCATCAAAGTTTGCAGAAGAGATGGGCACAAGTCTTCAGTTCACTAAGACTGTAGAGTTGGAAGAAGCTATAGAGGGAAGCGATTTTGTGATTAACTCGGCATTGGTCGGAGGACACTCTTTCCTGGAAAGAGTGAGGGCAATCGGCGAGAAGTTCGGCTATTGCAGAGGGATAGACACTCAAGAGTTCAACATGGTCTCAGATTACTACACTCTGACTAACTGGAATCAACTCTCGTACTTCTTAGAAATCGCGGAAATGATTGAGAAGCGTGCACCGAATGCATGGCTTCTTCAGGCAGCCAATCCGGTTTTTGAGGGTACAACTCTGATAAGAAGGCATTCGGAAATCCGAATGATAGGATTCTGCCATGGCCATTACGATGTTCTGGAGGTTGCCGAGACACTTGGAGTAAACAAATCTGAGCTTGACTGGCAGGTTGCCGGAGTAAACCACGGGATATGGCTGAACAGGTTTAGAAGAAATGGGGAGGATCTCTATCCTTTGTTTGAGGATTACGCGTCAAGTTATGAATGCAGCAAGTTCCAGCCGTCAAATCCCTTCAATGTCCAGATGTCGCCCGCTGCTCTTGACATGTATTCATTCTACGGTTTGGTTCCAATCGGAGATACCGTACGAAATAGCGGGTGGAAGTATCATTACGACCAGCATACTATGGAGAAGTGGTATGGTAGTCCTTGGGGTAGCCCGGATTCCGTGCCTGGCTGGAAGTGGTACAGAGAGCAGCTTAGAGAGGTTACTGATGCAACTATTGCTCTAGCAAAGGCAATCGAGCAGTTTCCCGACGTGAGTCTGGAGAAGCTGATAATCGACGGTTCGAAAGGTCTGTCAGGCGATTTCACGAGAGAGGCAAATCAACTTTACGATAGGGATTCGATGAGCGGTGAGCAGCATATTCCCTTTATTGACGCAATTGTAAATGGAAATTCGGCAAGATTAGTTGTGAACACTCTGAATGAAGGTGTTATTGCAGATATTGATGACGATGTTGCAGTTGAAGTTCCTGCGATAGTAGACAGAGGTGGAATTCACGTAGAGGAGATTAATCCGGCATTACCCGAGAGGGTCATTCAGTGGTACTTGAAACCAAGAATACTCAGGATGGAGTGGGCTCTCGAAGCCTTTGAAGAGAAGAATCCCGATCTTATCGTCGAGCTTCTTCTAAGAGATCCTAGAACGAAATCTTATGAGCAGGCAAAAGCGGTTGTTCAAGAGATATTCGATTCGGAAGGATGGAGCAGATAGAAGACGTGTCGTTTTTTTT
>DSBT01000174.1 GCA_011045915.1 Mesotoga infera | reverse complement strand
TCCTTCTTCGCCTTCTTGGCACACAACAACTTGCAACTGATCTCCACAGCTTGAAGCAGCTTCTAGATGCGAGATCCCGATCAGTTTCATATCGGGATGACCAGGGAATAGAATAAAGATGATGTCTCTGTTAACAGAGATCAGCGGGTCCTTGATTTATAGCGTACAGCGGTTTTTCTTCGGCAGCAGAAGAGACTGTCATCCTGTGAATGGTTCTGCACAGGATCTCGCTCTTCAAAACTCGGTTCTGATAACCCGCTTCTATTAACCCGCTCCTCCTAACCCGATTTAAATAACCCGTTCCTAAAGGTGGTTCTCTGCCCGCGAAGCAAAGACTGGCAACCGAAGGTGACTTGCTCTTTCTTCTGCCTCCTGCCGAAGGCAGCCTTGCGTCCCGGCTGTTCTTCGCCGGCATTGCGACCTGGCATGATCCTTGCCAGCCTTGCGTCCACTGATGCTTTTCAGTGCATTGCGTCCCACCGAAGGTGGCATCACTTCCTTGCGAAGCCAGCTTTGCCTCCCGCCATATTCTTCAATAATTCATATGCAGACTCTGTAAAGAACATTTCTCTTATTTGCCTGCGATGTGCTAGATTGTGACATATAGATACTTTTTATGTTAAGCGAAAGGAATGTCTGCCATGAAGGAGTTTGTTGCTTCAGCAATTCAGTTCGAAGTTGAGCCTATGAAAATCGAGAGAAACCTGGAAGTTGCATACCGCTGGATAAGCAGATGCGTAAAGGAAACGGGAGCATCACTGATCGTATTGCCAGAGAGTTTCACGACAGGTTTCACTCCAATAGGAAGTGCAAGTGAGCTTTGGGATGCGGTTGATGAGATCCCCGGACGTCTAACGAATGAAGGGCTGAAATGGGCGAGTGAGTTTGAGGCTTATATTTGCTTCCCCACGTATGAGCGCGGCAAGGAGCGGGGAATCATATACAATAGCGCTGCTGTTCTTGGTCCGGAAGGCATTCTTGGTGTTTACCGTAAGACTCATCCTTTTCCGACCGAAAGGCTGGCGGCCGGTGGATGGACTACTCCGGGAGTTGATCCGCTTGTTGTTTCGACCCCGATTGCAGATATCGGGGTAGTGATTTGTTATGACGGTGACTTTCCCGAACTGGCAAGAGTGACCGCGCTGAAGGGTGCAGAGGTGGTTTGTCGGCCATCAGCATTCTTGAGAACTTATGATCAGTGGGAACTGACCAACAGGGCAAGAGCTTATGACAACCATGTTTACTGGATTGCATCTAACCTAGTGGGAAAAGACGCAAGCGGAGCGAATTTCTTCGGCTCGTCAATGATTGTCCACCCGTCTGGGGCGAAGATTGTCCAGGCTTCGGGTTGCGAAGAGTATATTGCTGCAAGATTGAATGATGATCCAATAAAGAAGATTACTCCAGGTTCTTCGAGAGATCAGATGTTCGACCATATAGAGGATAGAAACCTCGAGTCCTACAGCGATATTCTGACTAAAGGAAAGAGCGTCTTCGAACCTTCAAAAAGAATTCCATATGGGAGGAGATAGTCTTGTCCAAGCCCCTTGAAGGTCTCTTTGTTCTCGATCTTACGCGGGTCCTTGCTGGACCTTTCTGCACAATGCTTCTCTGCGACATGGGCGCCACCGTCGTGAAGGTGGAGCGACCTGACGGCGGAGACGATTCAAGATCGTTCAGTCCTTTTGTCGGGGACGAAAGCGCTTACTTCATGAGCATAAACAGAGGAAAGAAGAGTATCACTCTAAATTTGAAGACAGCCGAAGGAAAGAGTCTCCTCGAAAGACTTATTGAGAGTGCGGATGTGTTGGTGGAAAACTTCAGACCGGGCGTATTTGAGAAACTCGGCTTTCCTGCGGAGAGGCTGAGAGAGATTAATCCCAGGCTCATATACACATGCTCGTCCGGTTTTGGACATTCCGGTCCCATGAGCAGAAGAACGGCTTATGATCTCATTATTCAGGGACTTAGCGGAATGATGAGCATAACTGGTCCTGACAAAGATAATCCAACGAAGGTTGGAAGCTCAATCGCAGACATTTTCTGTGGAACATTTGCATGCATTGGAATTCTCGCCGCACTTCTAAGCCGTAATGATAGGGGAAGAGGGCAAATGGTTGATGTTGCAATGCTTGACAGTATGGTCGCTGTTCTGGAAAACGCCATCGCCAGATATGCGGCAACTGGCGAGGTCCCCGTTCCGATAGGAAACAGACATCCATCAATCGCGCCATTCGCCTCTTTCGAGACTCTTGACGGCAAAATCAACATCGCTGTAGGAAATGATGGCATCTGGAACAAGTTCTGCAAAGCAATTGGCAGGTCGGACATATGTGATGACCCAAGATTCGCCAGTAATCCCGCTAGAGTAAAGAATATTTCCGATCTTATGGAAATAATCAGTGAACAGCTCAAGAAGAAAGGATCCGAGGAATGGCTGAGCGACTTTGAGAAACTGGATATTCCTTCCGGGAAGATAAATGACGTATCCGATCTTTTTGAAGACGAGCAGATCAAAGCGCGAGAGATGATAGTTGAAGTTTCCCACGGAAGCGGAACAGTGAAAATGCCGGGTGTTCCGATCAAATTCTCGGAGACTCCCGCTTCTATTTCCGGTCCGGCTCCTTTGCTTGGGGAACACAATAGCGAGATCTATATAGGAATGCTTGGAATTAGTGTTCAAGAGATGGATGCCCTTCGAGAAAACGGGGTAATATGATCCATCTGTATCCATTCGAGAGAAGCAACGATTGGAATGAGGAGATCAGTAGTCTCACTGTCAAGAGTATTTATGACACTGTAGTGAATCTGAAGAGTGGTTCTGGAACGAGATTCTCTCTTCTAGTTAAGACGGAGGATTATCTTCCCCGATCGGCATTGATAGAGGCTCTTCCAGCATTTGAGAAAGGTCAGGAGATTGTTGTTGATTTGAAGTGCGTA
>DSBT01000173.1 GCA_011045915.1 Mesotoga infera | reverse complement strand
CTACCGGTTTCGTCACTGTGGAGCTTGAGGAATTGATAGATGAACTGAGGCGTTGCGGAGGGAAAGAGTATGGATAAGATAAGAAGAATGGCTATTGTTAGTGACTACATTCCACGTCGTTGTGGTATTGCTCAATACACCCATGATCTGTATAAAGCCATGAAACTGCAGACGCCGAAAACCGACGTCCAAATAGTTGCGGTGAATGATACAAAAGATGGGTATTCCTATCCGGAAGAGGTCTGTTTTGAGATCAGCGAAGAGATGCAGGAAGAGTACGAGCGTGCGGCGGATTATCTTCACGTGAACAACATGGATGTGGTCTCACTCCAGCATGAGTTTGGTATTTACGGGGGGGCTTCGGGCAGTCACATTCTTCCATTCTTAAAATCAATTTGCATTCCGGTAGTTACCACGCTACATACCATTCTTCAGAACCCGAACGTGGAACAGAAGCACATTCTTCAAAAAATTGGTATGGCTTCCACGTTTGTAGTAACCATGACTGAGAAAGGAAGAGACATGTTGAGGGATGTGTACGAGATTGAAGAAGACAAGATCGAAGTAATTCCACACGGTATCCCCGATATGCCTTTTGTTGATCCGAATTTTTACAAGGATCAATTCGGAGTGGAGGGGAAATACGTCATCCTCACCTTTGGACTTCTCTCCCCGAACAAGGGGATAGAGAATATGATCAAGGCACTTCCGAAGATTATTAAAGAGGTGCCGAACACCGTTTACATCGTACTCGGGGCCACCCATCCCCATCTTATTCGGGATAGTGGTGAATCCTACCGGCTGGAGCTCACTCGTTTGGTCGAACGCTTGGGAGTGAAAGATAATGTAATTTTTTATAACCGTTTTGTCTCGGATGAAGAGTTGCGGGAATTCCTTGGAATGGCTGATGTGTATGTGACTCCATATCTCAATGAAACTCAGATTACCTCAGGAACACTCTCTTACGCCTTCGGATGTGGGAAAGCGGTAGTTTCTACTCCCTACTGGCATGCCGTTGAACTCCTCGCCGATAACAAGGGGCTTCTTGTTCCCTTCCAGGATTCTCGGGCTATGGCAGATGCAGTGGTCAACCTTCTAAAAAATGAATCTGAGCGTCATGCCATGCGAAAGCGCGCCTATCTTATGGGAAGAGAAATGACATGGGCTCAAGTGGGGGGTAGGTATGTAGAGTTGTTCGAACGGGCCAGGAGGAGTACACTGGGAAAGGTGTCTACTCGCTATTTCACGGTCCGAACCCTGGCGGACAGTCCACGTCGACTTCCTGAATTAAAACTGGATCATCTTAAACGTCTTACCGACGAAACCGGACTCATACAGCATGCGAAGTATTCAATCCCCAACCGCTTTGAAGGATACTGTACGGATGATAATGCGAGGGCATTAATACTCATGGAAATTCTCAAGGAGCTTGGGGTTCGAAACGAGGATCTGACAAATATAGAGTACAGGTATGCCGCGTTTTTAAACCATGCTTTTGAGCCCACAACAAAGGTATTTCGAAACTTCTACTCGTATGATCGTCAATGGATAGATGAACAAATCTCCGCCGATTGTCAGGGACGGGCTGTATGGGCCATGGGAACAGTAATCGGCCGATCGGAGGATGAGGAACTTGTTTCATGGGCTGTGGAGATTTTTAATGCTGTCTTACCGGTTGTACTCGAGTATCCGTTTATCCGAGCATGGGCATTTACCGCTCGAGGTATTTACGAGTATGTGCAACGATTTCAGGGAGATAGAACAATCAGGCTTGCTGCAAATCAGCTCATGGATCGTTTTGTCGATGCCTTTCGTAACGAGTCAAGAGCCGATTGGAAATGGTTCGAAGAGAAATTGGCTTACGAGAACGCCAGGTTATCGGAAGCCACTATTCTTCTTTCAATACTCACCGAACGGCAAGAAGCCCTGGATATCGGACTCGAAAGTTTAAGATGGTTGGATGATATCCAGAGATCTGAACAGAACAATTTCAGGCCAATTGGGAATCGTGGATTTTTTCATAGAGGCGGGACTCCAGCTTATTATGACCAGCAACCAGTGGAGGCTGCAGCTATGGTCTCGGCTTCCATTGCCGCGTATATTGCATCGGAGGATGATCGGTGGCGGGAGAACGCCCACCGAAGTTTTGAGTGGTTTCTCGGTAGAAATGATCTTTCCACTCCTCTCTATGATCCTAAAACGGGGGGCTGTTTTGATGGGCTGATGGTAGACAGGGTGAATCGTAATATGGGGGGCGAATCAACTCTCTCGTTTCTTCTGTCGCTTGCCGAAATGAAGCTACTGGAAAACCGGCTTGCGGCCTATGAAAGTGCAGAGAAACCTGCAATGAGAGATAAGAAACTATTGACGGCCTGAACTGAAAAATCGATTCTGGCTACTCTGAGTGAAAAGTCTTGGTAGATAGTGACTTAGGATCGTGCTTGGTCATAAAGATGGAGCCCGAGAAGATTAAGGCCGCCCCCTCAACCCGCACCAATAGGGAGGTCTTCCGCGCCTACCACGAATCGGGACGGTCGGTGAAATTATTATCCGATTATCTGCGTGAGAGGAGCTTCAATGCCTAACCAGTACCAGCGATCGGAATTAATCTCAATTTGAGCGTTCTGGCCAGGGACGCCGGTGCGATTTATGTCGAGCCTGAGCTGTCGGAGGACGACGGTATAGAGAACATCGATCATCACAAATGCGCCGGTCCCTTCTCGAAGCAGTTCGGCAATAGAAACACAGGTGGAGAGAGCAGGCCTGCTCTCAAAATCTCAAGATGAAAGGCTTAAGATCAGAAACATCAGGATGGCAGACTCAGACTGGGAAAAGTTGAAGGCACACTTTGGAGCCCGTGGTCTATCAATATCAGCAGGTATTCGGTTCATTGTGAAGGGTTGTCAAGAGGCTTCTAGTTTTACGCACCTTTGTTCTGCCTTAGCCATTTGAATTTCCCCCTTCCTGTAACATGGTCGTGTATTCTTTGAGCCTAAAGCTCTTCCCGTCTATGGTGAAGATGTGAGCCCTGTGTAGCAGTCGGTCGAGCATGGCGGTGACGGCAAGATCGTCGTTTGCGAAGACCGAAGCCCAATCTCTGACCGAACGGTTGCTGGTGATGATTATGCTGCCTTTGAGATAGCGTGCTGATATGAACTGGAAGAACAGGTGTGTCTCATTTCGGTCCATCATCTGGTAACCCAATTCGTCGAGGATGAGGAGAGCGTTTTTCACATAGCCCTGACGGCGCTGTTTTGTCACCGGGATATCGGATCGCTTTTTCAGGAGCTGTAGGAGCTCTTCAACGGTGTAGTAGACGGCGCTAAACCCCGATTCAATTGCCCTTACTCCCAAAGCGGAAGCCAGGTGGGTTTTACCCACTCCCGGAGGGCCGAAGAACAAAATGTTCTCTTTGCGTTTGATAAACTCACAGGTGCTCAGCATATCGATCTTTGCCCGATCGACCGATGGCTGAAAGAGAAAATCGAAGTTGTCCAGGTTCATTCCCTTCGGGAGCTCCGAAAGGCGGAGTGCAGTGGCCACACGCCGGCTCTCTCGCTGCTGAACCTCGAGAGAGAAGATCTTCTCCAACAGGTCTATCGATGAGTCCTCGCTGTTTTGCGCTTCAGCAACTAAATCAGGGAGCAGCTCAGGGGTGTACTGCATATTGAGGTACTCCATGTGCTTTTGTATTCTCTGCAGATCCATCAGCCTGCCCCCTCGAGGATCTTCTCGTAATAATCTATTTGCCGGCGAGCTACCTCTACGGCCCACTCTCGTGTCTGCCTGCTCAAAGGGGTCTGGGATGAGAGAATCGCCTTTTCATTGAGGTAGAGCATGCCCCTGGAGTTCGGCAGATACGGGGCTTTGGCCACTTCAGTTCCTTTGTGGTAGATACTCACCGTTTGGCCGGTGTGCAGACACAGCACGCTCTTTCCTGCAAGTTCTTGCCGTACCTGAT
>DSBT01000172.1 GCA_011045915.1 Mesotoga infera | reverse complement strand
GGGAAGGGAGGACTTAAACTCCGTATTTAGAGCTGACTACGAACGATCAACACTTCTACCAACCAATACCCTGTACGCGCGCGTCGGGCTCATGGGTGGTGCGTTGTGAGTCATGGGTGATGTGTAAGACCATTAGAGAAAGCTCTTTTCGGAGGCTGCTGGACGGTTCTTTCCGCTCTTTCGAAGGGCGGGTCCATGCTCCGGGTCAACCAAGGACGGCTTTTTCGTTCTTCTCGCCAAAAATGGAGTCCCTATTTATCATGTCTCTTATCAGAGATTCAAAAGTCCTGGCTCATTTATGGCTCACCTATGACTCATTATGGCTCACCAGAGTGTAATATGAGGTTTTTTTGCTCTTTCCTTTCTGATCAAGAACGCGCTTTTCAACAAGATCAGCAAGGTCTCTTGTCGCAGTTGCTTTTGAGACTTTTGTGAGTTCTCTACACTGTTCATTGGTAATACTTTCGTTTTTCATGACAAACTCTACTATCTGTTGCTGCCTTGGCGTAAGCCCCGGTATCTGCAGTTCACTTTTGTAGGATGTGTTGAAGAAACTTACCGAAAAGCCCCCTGATTCTTCCCTGAATATTGGATCAGGGAGTTTATGTGCTCTGCATTCTTCCATCATCAAAATCGTTCCTCTCCCCGGATAGAAACGCTTCCTTTCACTTCTTTCTTCACGGTATTTCCTCAAGCTTTGGTTGTTTCGGATTTCGGATGAAAAATCACAAGACTAGCCGGATACTCCAAGCTCTTGAAAATGCATTAGAGGAGTCTTGACAAAGATAAGGTACATAAATATACTATTAGTAGATGTAACTACATTATCTTCATATGGAAGGAGTGGTTTCAGAGTGACTATTTCAGAGAGCCTTGAGGATTACCTGAAATCTGTGTATCAGATACAGATCGAGAAGGACTTTGCACGTGTGAAAGATGTCGTTGAGATCCTCGGCGTGAAAACTTCCTCTGTGATTTCTGCTTTGAAGAAGCTGAGCGAAAACGGACTCGTCGACTACGAAAAGTACAGTTACATCAAACTTACTCAGGCGGGACTTATGCAGGCCAGTCTATTGTTCGAGAAACACAACTCTGTCAAGACCTTTCTCGAAGCAGTGCTGTATATCGAGAGTAGCAAAGCGGATGAGCTTGCACACGGTCTCGAGCATCATCTGAATCAGGAATTGCTGACGAAAATGGAGGCCGCAACGAGGTTTTTCGCTGAAAACCCTGATCTTCTAAAAAAGATGCAGACTTACGTTGACGATTATGAGAAGGAGTCACAAGTAACTCTCGATAGGCAAAAAAGCGGAAATGTCTACAGGGTAGAGGCCGTCAGGGGTGATCCTGAGCTGAAGAGACGTCTGTTAAGCATGGGAGTGCTTCCGGGAACAGAGATTTCGCTTGAGGCTATCGCTCCTTTGGGAGATCCTATCGAGGTAAAGGTGCGGGGATACAGACTTAGTCTTCGTAAAGAGGAGGCGAGGGCCATTGTCGTCGAAAGGATCTGAGAGATTCTTTCTCAACAATGTTCGATGGGGCCGCTGCAGAATAGTAGATCTTTCAGGATGCGAAACGCAGAAATCCAAACTGCGAAGCATTGGCCTTATTGAAAGCGCCGTTGTTGAAGTTATGAGGGGCTCAGCGGAGGGGATGTTGATTCTTCTAATTGGGGAATCTCGGATGGGTCTGAGCAACTCTCTTGCAAGCAGGATAGTAGTGGAACCTATAGACGAAAGAATCCGCTTTGTAGATGGAGGGGAGGAGAACAATGCCGTTAAAGGGCGCTTCGGTAGAAGAAAACGTTATAGATATCGCACTGGCTGGTAATCCCAATGTGGGGAAGACAGCGGTGTTCAATGCTCTGACAGGGATGCACCAAAAGATTGGAAATTGGCCTGGAGTTACGATAGAGAAGAAGGAAGGAGTATTTTCATTCGCCGGAATAAAGGCGAAAGTAGTCGATTTACCGGGGATATACGGCTTGAATGCCTTTTCATTAGATGAAAGAATCTCCCGTGACTATCTGGTGACCAGCAAGCCCGATCTGGTCTTGTCGATAATCGACAGCACGAACCTCCAAAGAAACCTCTATCTGACCCTCGAACTCATTGAAATGGGTCTAAACATCATTGTGGTTCTGAATATGCAGGACGAGTTGGAGGCTAAGAACATTTCAATTGACACGGAAGGCATGGCCAAAAAATTGGGAGTGCCGGTCGTTATGATTTCCGCGCTGAAACATACTGGCATTAAGGATTTGAAAGAAAAGATTGTCGATTATAGGGGAAAGATCTCGTCCAAAACAGAGAGGAAGTTTAACGACCAGAGAATAGAAGAGGCAATCAGGAAGATAGAGTCACTGGTATCGCATTCAGATATTTGCAATGAGCTAGACCCCAGATGGTTATCCATAAAACTCATTGAAAGGGACCCCGAGTACAAATTGGTACTTGAAAGAGCTTCAAGCGGCATAAAGGGCGCAGTCGATCAAATCGTTTCAGACCTCGAAAAGAGTGTTGGAGACGCTTCTGTATCGATCGCCCAAGAAAGGTACAGATTCATTCAGGAGATAGAAACAGACTGTGTGAAAAAAAACACTGTTCGTGCCGATTTCACAGATAGACTTGACAGAATACTCACCAATAGATGGCTCGGAATTCCAATCTTCTTCTTTCTGATGTGGCTCACCTTTCAGGTAACCTTTACTGTCGGGAACTTCTTTCTCGAACAGATAGAAATCGGTTTCGAATGGCTATCTGAATCTGCAACTTCTCTGCTTGTCGGAAACGTGCCGGAAATATTGGTCTCTCTTGTTTCGGACGGGATTATCGGAGGTGTGGGAAGCGTAATGGTCTTCGTTCCTAACATCTTCTTCTTGTTCCTCATGATCGGGGTTCTAGAATCGTCAGGATACATGTCCAGGGCTGCATTTGTCATGGACAGGCTGATGCACAAGATTGGGCTGCACGGCAAATCTTTCATACCTATGATAATCGGATTTGGATGCACAGTTCCTGCAATTATGGCTACAAGAACCCTTGAATCGAGAAAGGATCGGCTGATCACTATTCTTGTTGCGCCTTTCATGTCATGCAGCGCGAGACTGCCGATCTATCTTACCTTCACCGCCATATTTTTCTCAAAACATCAAAGTACCATTGTCTTCAGTATCTATGTGATCGGAATAGTAGCCGCCATTGGAATGGCAAGGTTGTTCAAAAGTACGATCCTTAAGGGAGAAAGCTCTCCGTTTGTGCTTGAGCTTCCACCGTATAGGCCGCCAATGGTAAAAGAGACTCTGAGATTTGCGGGAAGCAAGAGCCTGATGTTTCTCAAGAGAGCCGGTACAATTATTTTCATAGTTGTCTTGGTGATTTGGGCTCTGGCATCTTTCCCTGCTGGAGTGGAGTATGGTTCCAGAGAAAGCTATGCAGGCGTTATTGGTTCGGCTGTTGCTCCCCTAATGAAGCCGATGGGAATTGATAACTGGGAGAGCGGGGTCGCAGTTTTAATGGGAGGTCTCGCAAAGGAAGTTGTGGTTGGGACTTATCAGACGCTAATAGGAGAAGGAAACCTCGAACTGACCTTGAATGAGTATTTCACACCACTCTCGGCGTATGCCTTCATGCTTTTCACATTGCTATACATGCCATGCGTAGCGGTATTTGGAGCAATCTGGAAGGAAGCCGGAGTGAAGTGGGCTCTCTTCACCGCTATCTATACAACTGTATTCGCATTCATTGTCGCTTCTCTTGTGTTTCGGATTGGCAGTTTGTTCCTCGGCTGAGTGCCCACGTAACATTCGCGCCTCACCCAAGACTCATGTTACCCCAACAAATCAAAGATTGCTCAGTACGCTATTGTTCAGCATAATCGCTGCGTTTGCCATAT
>DSBT01000171.1 GCA_011045915.1 Mesotoga infera | reverse complement strand
TCATCACCTCGGTGCAAGCTTTTTGAGTCTATACCTTGTTTTCCCTTGCACCATTATACCACATTATTCGCCTGTACTTCACTATTCATGCGCTTTGTACGCTTTTTCAGGAAGCCCTAAGTAAGGAAGTACTTCAATAAGGTTCTCTGCTTTAAGTCCTTTTTTCAAGAGATTTTTGAGAGCCAAATTCCTCATCCTTCCAGAAAGAGTAGACTGATCCCCTGTAAGCTGGAACAGTCTACTCCAGCATTCAAAAGTGTTTTTTAAGAATCATAAGGTGCCTAGTTATTACATCCTTCTCCAAAATCTGGAATGTCGAAGCGGTAAGGAACGTCAATTACTTCATGAACAAGCACATCGTTTTCCATTCTCTTTACGATATCTGCTCTTAGACCTTCTTCCAGGTTGTTCGCCACAAATATGTAGTTGTATGGGGAGCTCTCAAATGGAGGAACAACCCATGCGGCTGTGAACTTGTCAATGTAGAGCTCGTAGATCTCCTGGTAAAGACCTGACTCCATAGCTTCCTTGTATTCCTCGGGAACTTCGTAACCCCTGGGCTTGTCAAGGTAAATCCAGTTTGTGAATCTCTCGGGGTATATCGGAACTAGAAGTCCCTGTGGATCCCAGTCGTCTGGATGAAGCGTTCTTGACATTTTCTTCCAGTCGTAGTCATATGGGGTGTCCTTTCCGAAAGTCTCAATGTACCAGTCAACGTTTTCAGGAGTAATGAAGGTCTGCATTGTTGACATCATCGTTTCGGGAACGGTAGGTTTCCAGCCGTTCTTCATGTCGTATACAGTAACGGCCTGCCTTCCGGCCATCCAGAATCCGTAAATTCCAGCGACAACGTCGAGGCTTCCATCCTTGATATCGACGAGGTTGGACTTGTTAGCATCGGTTGTGACCTGGAAAACATGGTCCAATCCGGCCTCTTCACAGGCAATGGCCGCGCCAACATTCATGCTGGTATTTGCGCCGAATATTCCGTCTATCCTGTCACCGAACTTTGCGATCCAGTCTTTGGTGACAGAGTAACCCTTGTCTCTTATGAAGTCAGCATATTCTTCACCGATGACCGTGATATTCGGGAAGTTCTCCATGAGAGCCGCTTTGTAGCCTCTAACTCTGTCGTTACCTGCTTTGGAGCCGGGGAATCCCCAGAGAACGCAGGTCTCGCCCTCTCCGTTGAGAAGTCTTCCCATTTCCAGTCCGCCAAGATAACCATCGACATAAGCGTCAGGCCCAATGAACTGACCGTAGTATGGGCCGGCGTCTAGCGGTGTCCACCAGTCGGCTATCTCTAGGATGTTCGCGTAATAGACTTTCTCTCTGTTGACGAAGTTCGATGCCTGAATAACGGATTCGATTGTTGGGGAGTAACCGAATATCATTTTGACTCCTGCGGCAGCGAAGGACTCGATCTGGAACAGGAACTTTTCAGGGCTCCTGTCATCGCTTGCTGCTATGTACATGTTTCCAAGAGCTTCTACAGACTCCCTTGCGCCTTTGTCAAAGGTAAGGAAGAAGTCGTTTGCCATCTGTGCATACGTGCAAACCATTGTTTCCGTTGAAAGTGCAGTGACACCAAACAAAGCAATTACAACAATTAACAAAACACTGAGTTTCTTCACCTGTACCATCCTCCTTCAAAAGAAGTACTCTAATAGATCAAAACACTTACACAAATAGCTGATTTTCCTCTTGCCAACCTCCCTTCAAACAAATCAAAGAATGATTCTTATCTTGTATTCGCCGCCGTAACCTTCGCCGTAGAAATCGGTCTTCAATGCGTGCAGTTGTCCTTTGAAATAACGGTTTCCAACGGGAGTCTCCCACTTCTTGCCATAGGCCTCAGTTACGTCGCCAGTGATTTCTCCGAGCTTCCCATAACGAGGCATCAAAACGGGGGTAGGACCGTCAATTGCGAAAGGCGGGTAATGCCATGTCCCCTTGTTCAGAAGGACGCCTTCATTCGGTCCAATGAGGAAGGCTCTCGTCTT
>DSBT01000170.1 GCA_011045915.1 Mesotoga infera | reverse complement strand
TTGGGAGAGAAAACGGAGAATTCCCGAATGGTACATCGGCATATGAAAAGCGCGGAATAGCGGTTATGATTCCAGAGTGGCAGATAGACAATTGCATTCAGTGTAACCAGTGTTCTTATGTCTGTCCTCATGCAGCAATTAGGCCTTTCCTGATCAACGATGAAGAAGAAAGCAAGGCTCCCGATTCCTTCGAGACTAAGAAGGCAATGGGTGGAAAGACTTTCGATGGACTGAAGTACAGAATTCAGGTTTCGCCACTGGACTGCACGGGATGTGGAAACTGCGCGGACATCTGTCCGGCCCCTAACAAGGCACTGGTAATGAAGCCACTCGAGACACAGATCGATAGAGAGGGTCCAAACTGGGAATTTGCCACTACCGTTTCGGAGAAGAAAGACGTCATGAATGTTGAGACCCTTAAGGGCAGTCAGTTCTCAAAACCTCTTCTCGAATTCTCTGGAGCTTGCGCGGGTTGTGGAGAGACACCGTATGCGAAGTTAGTGACACAATTATTCGGAGATCGAATGCTCATCGCCAACGCAACAGGCTGTTCGTCAATCTGGGGAGCTTCGGCCCCAGCAACTCCTTACTGCAAGAACAGCGAAGGTAAGGGACCGGCCTGGGCCAACTCTCTCTTCGAAGATAACGCTGAGTATGGATTCGGAATGGCAATGGCAATTAATCATGGCAGGAATAAGCTTGCCGAGATAATGGAGGAGCTTCTGAAGCAAGACATTCCAGAAGACATGAAGGCGCCATTTGAAGCCTGGCTAGAAGGGAAAGACGACTCGAAGGCTTCAAAAGCAGCAACGCTTGATATCCTGAAAGTCATCTCGAAGGGTTGTAATAATGAGAAGGCCAATGAACTTATGAAGGCGATTGAAGAGAGAAAGGATCTGCTAATTAAGAAGTCCATTTGGATCTTCGGAGGAGACGGATGGGGCTATGACATTGGATACGGCGGTCTCGATCACGTGCTCGCCTCGGGCAAAGATGTGAATGTTCTCGTATTCGACACTGAAGTCTACTCCAATACCGGTGGTCAGTCTTCTAAATCTACTCCGACAGCAGCTGTAGCTAAATTTGCCGCTTCAGGAAAGAAAACGAAGAAGAAGGATCTTGGAAGAATGGCAATGACTTATGGCTATGTCTATGTTGCGCAAGTTGCCATGGGAGCAGATAAGAATCAAGTTATGAAGGCTATTACAGAAGCCGAGAAGTATCCGGGTCCATCGCTGATTATTGCATATTCTCCCTGTATCAATCATGGTATCAAGATTGGAATGGGAAAGACTCAAGAGCAAGAAAAGAGAGCGGTTTCAGCAGGTTACTGGCATCTGTACAGATACAACCCGGTCTTGAAGGAACAGGGTAAGAATCCCTTCATTCTTGACTCGAAGGAACCAAAAGAGTCGTTTGTCGATTTCTTGATGGGTGAAGTGAGATACAGCGCCCTAAAATCAACGTTCCCCGATATTGCCGATGAATTGTTCGAGAAGGCTGAGAAAGACGCTAAAGAAAGGTATGAAACATACAGGAGACTTGCATCTGATTGATTCAATGTGAATTGTGCGGGTGGTTCACCGCCGCCCGCTTTTTGTCAGAATCGGATGGTTTTTCTGTTTTTGTGATTCTCCAAAGGAGGTTTTAGATGAACGCTATCGATTACGCCCTTAAGTTGGAAAAGGATGGAAAGGCTTATTACACAAAGCAGGCGGAATGTGCAAAGGACTTGCAGCTGAAGAAGCTGTTTGAGATGCTTGCGAACGATGAGCAAAGACACTATGAGATAATAAGTGGTTTTAAGGATAAGAACTACATGTATAAGGGCACTTATACTTTCAAGACAACCAGGAACATGTTCTCGGAAATGCTTAAAGACGAAAAGTGCTTCGAAGTTGAAGCAACTAATCTTGATGCATATGAACATGCAGTCGAGATGGAAAAAGAGAGCGTCAAGCTTTACCTTGATCAGGCTAAGCTTACCAGTGAACCATCTGAGAAGGAGACACTTCTTAAGCTGGCCGCGGAAGAAAACAAACATCAGATAATTCTTGAGAATCTTATGGATTTCATCAGAAAAGGTCTCGATTGGAGTGAATCCCCTGAATTCAGCCATCTTGAAGAATGGGATCAGTTCACCGATTTAGACAAATATTGATTAGCATCAGCTTGATTAAGTAAAGACCGGGACTAGGTCCCGGTCTTTGTAACTCAGGGGTAATCCATGTCGCCTTCGCTTGCCTTACATTCTAAAGGGGTTGTGCCTGTGGTTTCTCTGGTCTCTGATAATGAGACTTAACCCCGAAGAAAAAGGTTCAGTCAGATAGCATTTTTTCTGCGAGTTCTAGATCTTCAGGAGTGTTAACGCCCAGAAACTCCTCATCGTTCTGCGTCTTAAAGCCGCATACAGACTTATTGTCACTCAATGCTAAAGAGACAATATCGGCAATGTAAATTTCTCCGGTTTCACTGTTTGGTACAAGTTTCTCAATGTAGTGTTCCACAATTTCCTTCCTGATAATTATCGGGCCTATATAGAATTCCCAGGGCGGAGGAAAGTCAGGGATCTTTCTCTCCTTGAAGGAGATGACATTGCCAGATTCGTCCCTCTCTACCAGGGCATATGGAAATCTTATGTCTGTTACTCCAGAGAGAAAAGTGATATCACATTTTCTCGTGTTGTGGAGGTCAGTCATAGCTTTCAAAGATTCTTCTCTGATGAGTATAAGGTCTGAATACATAACGAGAATATCTGAGTACTCAGGGATGAGATGAAGTGCACTTTTCAAAGCGTCGGCAGTCCCTTTTGGGGAATCTTGATTTGCTATTAGAACATTCCTATCAAGAGCTTCCCTAAAATCACTTTCAAAATCGGGATTGATAACAACGATCGAAGTATTGCTATCACAAATTCCTTTGATTTTATTGAGAACGAGCACTATCATTGATTTTCCTCTTACTTTGACAAGAGGTTTTGGTATCGAAGTTTTCAGCCTTTTCCCCTTACCAGCAGCCAGAACCACTGGAACCAGCACGATAATCCCTCCTCCAAAACAATGATATCATTTTCGTTCGGCAAGACTATCAATGATGTATATTTTGATACTGAACAGACAACCAGGTCAGTCGATGACTCACAGCAAGCACCAGATACGCAATATAAAGAACATCCAAATCGGTTTCTATCGTCAAAGTGATCAAGTGCAGCTCAGTGAGACCACTGGAAGTGCGTTCTGACAAACTAGTCATATTTCAACGCCTTCATACCGGAAAGAAGAGTTATAATCTTTACTTAAGGGAGGGTTTGCAGTTGGAGTATCTGGATTTATCCTTTAGATTATTCTGTGCCCTAGTTGCGGGAGCATTGATTGGAGTCACGAGAGAGAGAATCTATAAGCCTGCTGGACTTAGGACGCATTCGCTAATTTGCGTCGGGGCCGCCTTTATAACGGTTCTTTCCACGACCGTTTTTGTAACTGCCGAACACGGTGACCCTGGCCGTGTTGCTGCACAAATTGTTTCTGGAATAGGATTTCTGGGTGCGGGAACCATATTGAAGAAGGGGTTTTCCGTTAAGGGCTTGACAACGGCTGCAACACTATGGGTGACCGCTGCCGTAGGAATGGGATTCGGCAGTGGAGAGTACTTGCTTTCTGCAATTGTTACGGTATTTGCATTGATGATTGTTCTCTTTCTCAAGAAAATAGAGCTTCTCATAGGGGGAAGAAATCTACCCAGGGTCCTAATTGTCGCCAACAACACTCAAGAGATGTCTAAGAAGGTTTCAGAATGGTTCATGGATAATGGATTGACAGTTGAGTCGCTAGAAATCGACGAGGACGAAGAGAGCTTAAGTCTCTTGGTTGAAGTGAGTAAAGGCGATGCAATAAAAGTCAAGACTCTTATTGTTGGGCTTTCAAGACTGAAGGGCATTAGAAGTGCTGAGCTTCGTTAGTTTTATTTTCGCGGGCAAATGTGGTCTATCCAGAGTTCCTGACCTCCTATCGAAAAAGATGTAATTGCACCCTGAAGATTCAGTATTCCCTTAGAGCCGCTCACGCCTGTCAAAGTCACATTCACTCCCCCGATTACTTTTCCATCGATATCAGAGAAGCCCTGTACATTTTCGAGAACCCCATTTATTTCCACATTTATATTTCCTCCGTACTCTCCGTAATAGAGAATGAGACCAGAGGGGTTGACAGGGAACTTGAAAGAAATAGTGATGTTGTTTAGGTTGACATCCTTACCCGCATGCCCGGCCATACCTGCATTTGTGACGGTCATTACACCATTTGGAGTGGGAGTTCCGTTGACCAAAAGAATGGCTTTATTACCATCTGCGTCGTTAGTTCAGAAAAGACATCACCATTGTGGTACTGTGTTCCAACAGCGAATCCTTCAAAGTCAACACATTTCAAAACCAGGTAACATCCAGAAAACATAAGGAGTGTCGTTAATACAAGTGCTAGAATGACAATACGTTTCATAGAATCGCCTCCCCGTAGAATTTAACAAAGATTTGAGTGAGAATCGAGAGAAAGAATGATAATGACCTGATAATTATATTCCAGTGCTTTCTGAGATCAAAGAAGGTTGATGCCTGTGTTCGTCTTGGCTGTTTTGAACAATTGCTTCATTCATAAGGATCCATTTCAGATTTGCGAGTAAAGTTGGAAAGCCAACAAAGAAAAACGATGTCATTTGCTTTCTCGAATCTGAAAGCATCCAGTTGCCGCCAATGTTAATATAAAACGACTAAGTGCATTCTATCTCAGAGATAGTTGAGATCAAGGGAAAGAAATCTGAAAATTAATGAAATAGGAGCTTAATGCCAAGGGATTTTTCTTTCTGCCTTGAGTGAAAATGGGATAGTGCAGAAAGATTGACTATAATACGAAGAAACAGCGAAATTATCTGGTCTCTATTCCATTCATGGTGTAGAAATTGTCCTTCCTGCTTCAGTGCTCTGATGGTGAGGTGTTTTTTGTGATTCTGTGGAGTGCCATTGCCCGACCCGAGACGGAAAAGAACGATTGTGCAATCTTCTTCTCGCGTGAAGTTACATCAAGAGTCCTAGAGCAAGTGATGGGTCATGAACTTCATTGAGAAGGATCTAGT
>DSBT01000169.1 GCA_011045915.1 Mesotoga infera | reverse complement strand
TTCGACTTGCATGTGTCAAGCACGCCGCCAGCGTTCACCCTGAGCCAGGATCAA
Organism: Mesotoga infera; assembly: GCA_011045915.1. Taxonomy (NCBI): domain Bacteria; kingdom Thermotogati; phylum Thermotogota; class Thermotogae; order Kosmotogales; family Kosmotogaceae; genus Mesotoga; species Mesotoga infera. The sequence continues at coordinate 23,285 of DSBT01000169.1, read as the reverse complement.
ACCCTCCATCCATGACTCATTTTTTTGAAACTCGCTGGATTGCTATCCATTTTTCAATGACCCTTCTTCTTCGCTCGCCTTTCCCGCTAACGCTAACTTCGCGTCAGCAATTCCTATACTACCAGTACCCCTTCCCATTGTCAAGTTACAGGTTCGTTTCCTCTAACTCCTTCTTATAGTGAATTCATGCGGATTGGCTCAAATCTCAAAGCTCTCTTCTGAAAGGAATGTTGACTGCTGCTTCTTTTCAGGGAGAAGGAGGGAGACATTCCATTTGCCAGCAATATACTTCTTGATCGAAGCATTCACATCATCAATCGTAAGACGGTCTATTCTGGTTATCAAATCTTCCAGAGAATCAGGTTTTCCGCAAATGACCACATCATCCAGGAATCTGCTGAGCGTCATCAATGTTCCCTCGGTAGACATCAACAGCTTTCCTCGAGCCCTTTCCTTTCCATAAGTGAACTGGGCCTCAGTTACTCCACACTGGATAAGGGTGTCCATTTCCTTTTTCAAAGAACCTACCAGGTTGTCGAGATTCTTTGGGCTCGTAGTGGCATTTATCATGAATGCGCCGGAATCTGCATATGAAACGAATTCCGAGTTGATATTGTATACCATTCCAAGTTCTTCTCGAATGTTGTGAAAGAGTATGGAACTCATTCCACTTCCGAAAAGAGTGTTGAAAATCTTGAATGCATCGAAGTCATCTTTGTGCCTTCTACCCGGCGCGTCCCTTGTCAGAAGTATATGAACTTGCTGGAGGTCTTTTCGTTTTTCTACGATCCACAAGGGCTCTTTCGAAATCACCGGAGATTTCGGGGTGATTGTGGACTCATTTTTCTTCATCGAGAGGAGTTTTTCTGTAGTGTTTTTCAGTAAGTCTGCCCCGTAATTCCCAGAGACAGCGAAAACGGCATTATTTGCCACATATTTGTGACCGTAGAAGTCGGCTACATTAGTTCTCTGCAGACCTTGTACGGTATTGTGATAACCGAGAATAGGTCTCCCGAAATCCCTATCCCATACTTTCTCAATAGTCATGTCGTATATTCTGTCGTATGGGTCGTCCTCGGCAGAGGCTATCTCCTCGAGAATTACGCCTCTTTCGAGATCCAGGGACGGTTCATCGAAACGGGGCGAGGTGATCAGATCAAAGAGGATCTCCATAGCTTCTAGAGAATATGTATCTGGGACCTTTGCGTAATATACTGTAGAGACTCTCCCGGTGTATGCGTTGAGACTACCACCTATTCTCTCTATCGGTTCCTTGATTTCGAATGCGTTTCTTTTGAGAGTTCCCTTGAATAGAGCATGTTCTATGAAATGGGAAACTCCGCTGATGGCATCATCTTCATCAGCGGAACCTACCTTCATCGCGAAAGCCATCGAAACGGTTCTTGTCTCCTGCTTTCGCTCGCCAATGATTACTGCACCGTTTGGCAGCTCAATATATTGATTATTCATCACTACCTACTTTCTATTTCTATCTCCTCGATTTCTGTCGTTTCTTGGAAAGGGTTTTCTATTGTCTCTTCTCTTTTCTTCAGTCACTTCCACGCCTTCGAGCTTGAGACCGATCTTGCCCATCTGATCTGTTCCGGAAATTTCGACAGCAATCATGTCTCCGACCTTATTTGCTTTCAAGAACTCCTTACCATTTGCGCCCATCTTGGAGATGTGAAGAAGGCCCGTCTTCCCAGGCGCGATCTCTACAAAGAAGCCATATGCCTCGGCCCTGGTAATCTTTCCTTCAAAGAGCTGTCCCGGCTTAACTTCGGAAATTATGGCATCTATTACCTTTTCAAGCTGATCAAGCTTCTCTCTGTTGCTTCCGACGATCTTAGCCTGAGACTTTTCGTCATCGATGAAGATTGTCGAGTCGTAGTCGCTTGAAAGCCTCTTGATGACCTTTCCTCCGGGGCCTATGATTTCTCCGATCTTCTCATATGGAAGATTGATGGTCCTGATAATTGGTGCGTAATCGGAGACGTATTCTCTCGGTGCAGGAACAGCTTTGTACATAAGTTCAAGAATCTTGAGTCTGGCGGTTTTTGCCTGTTCAAGCGCCTTTGTCATTATTTCGCTGGATACACCCGCGACTTTGACATCCATCTGGAAGGCAGTGATCCCATCACGCGTTCCTGTTACCTTGAAATCCATATCACCCATGTGATCTTCGTTTCCAAGAATATCAGTCAAAACGACAGTCTTCTGAGGTTCCTGGATCATACCCATTGCAACGCCCGCGACATGTTTTTCCATCGGGACACCGGCAGCCATAAGAGCCAATGATCCGGAGCAAACAGTCGCCATAGAAGAGGACCCATTTGATTCCAAAACCTCGGAGACTACTCTGATAGTGTACGGGAAAGACTCACCTTTGGGAACGATGTTCTTTAGTGATCTCTCGGCAAGATGTCCGTGTCCTATCTCCCTGCGACCGGGGCCTCTCAGTCTTTTGACTTCCCCAGTACTGAAAGGAGGGAAGTTGTAATGGAGCATAAATGATTTTGAACCTTCCTCAAACATTGTATCGACAATCTGCTCATCCATTGTTGCGCCGAGAGTTACTATGCCAAGACTCTGAGTCTCTCCTCGCGTAAAGAGAGCGGATCCGTGGGCTCTGGGAAGAAGGTCCAGTTCGATGTTGATCGGGCGAATCTCGTCGTGCTTTCTTCCATCCATCCTCACATCGTCTTCGATTACCCTCTTTCGCATAACTTCTTTCTCTATGTCGTGAAAGAGATCTTTCACAAAACCAGTATTCGCTTCGATCTCTTCTTCTGACCAAGTTTCCTTTGCCTTCTCAGTGAAGAGCTCGATCAGCTCGTCTCTATATGCTTTGAGAGCTTTATCTTTGTTTTTCTTGCCTTGAGTCAGCATAATCTCAGCAAGCTTATCTCTGTCCACCATTGCATTGAATGGTTCGAGGAAGCCTTCGGGAGCGACAGGGATTTCTGCTTCCCACTTTTCTATTGCGAACTCGCTTATGATTTCCTTCTGAAAGGCCACAAGAGACTTAATCGCTTCATGAGCAGCTTCCAAAGCTCCAACCATAACTTCCTCGGAGACTTCTTTTGCCTCTCCTTCAACCATAGCAACTGCGTTCTCGGTCCCCGCTACTACTATATCGAGTTCGGATCTCTCAAGTTCTTCCGCGGAAGGAAAGATAACGTATTCTCCATCAACGTACCCCACCTGAACTCCCGCAACGATTCCTTCGAAGGGAATAGGCGAAATATTCAGTGCAAGTGAAGAGCCCGTTATTCCCCAAATGTCGGGTGGATTATCAGGATCGGCCGAGAGAACGGTTATGATAACCTGGATCTCGTTTCTCATTCCATCAGGAAAGAGAGGTCGGATAGGCCTGTCAATAATTCTCGCAGAGAGAACCGCGTTGTCACTAGGTCTACTCTCTCTTTTTAGAAACCCCCCCGGAATCTTTCCGGCGGCATAGAACTTCTCCTGATATTCAACAGTTAACGGTAGAAAGTCAGTTCCGGGCATTGCTTTCTCATTTCCATTTACTGTAGTAAGCAAGACTGAATCGGCATATTTAAGCAGTACAGCTCCATCAGCCTGTTTGGCCATCTTCCCGTTTTCTATAACGAGTTTCTGGCCGAAGAATTCCCTTTCCCATCTCTTGTAACTCACAATAACACCTCTTTTTTCAATTCATCAAATAACCAATTATATCAGCTGTGTGAAATCCACGCAAAAAAGGAGCGGTACCCCGCTCCAGGCGATTTCTACTCTATCAACCTCTCAGCCCGAGTTTGCTTATCAGTTCAAGATATACTTCAGGCTTCTTGGTCTTTATGTATCTCAACATCTTTCTTCGTCTTCCGACAAGTTTTAGAAGTCCTCTTCTAGTATGAAAATCCTTTGGATGCTTCTTAAGATGCTCGGTAAGATGCCTGATTCTCGCAGTCAATATTGCAATCTGTACTTCGGTTGAACCGGAGTCGTTTTCGTGGATCTGGAATTCCTTTACCAATTCTTGTCTGTTGACTTCCATGTATCTGCCTCCTAATATAATCCTCTATCCAGGAATGGGCTGCGCCACAAACCGAGAATAGGGCAAGGCAATTCTAAACCGATCAGTCCTTCTTGTCAACTCCACCGAGAAAATCGGCTACCATCTTTTTGGCGGTTTGAGTTATTGCTATTCCACCCCTGGCTGTTTCTTTGAGTTCTTCGGGCAATCTTCTTCCAACTCTTCCAAGCGAGTCTGCCACTTCCTCAAAGGGGATAGCTGACTTTATGCCGGCAAGGGCAAGCTCCGCTGCCGTGAAGGCGATCGATACTCCGAAAGCATTTCTCTTTACACAGGGGATCTCGACGAAGCCGCCCACGGGGTCACAGACAAGACCCATTAAAGATTTAAGTGCAAGCGCCGGAGCGTTTTCCAGCGCATCGTATTCTTCGGGGTGTGTTGCATAGATTATTGCTACAGAGGCCATCGCAGTGGCAGTTCCCACTTCTGCCTGACAACCAGACATTGCTCCGGAAATGGAAGCCCTTCTCTTGATCCTTTCTCCAACTGCTCCGGAAACGAGCAAAGCATTCCCAAGGGTGTCAAGATCAATACCCAGATTCATATGAAGTGAGAGCAGTGCTCCCGGAACGACCCCGCAGGCACCTGCGGTAGGGCAAGCAACTATCTTTCCCATGCTTGCGTTGTGTTCTGACATCGAAAGAGCAATGCTTACTCCCGAAAAAACCAGCGGACTAAGAAATTCGGGCATATGCCTTCTTGCCTTTGCATCATTATCTCCAACCCATCCCGTCAGCGATTTCTCCGGTTTTTCCAATCTGCTCTGGTAGGAACTCAACATTTCTCTCACTAATCCTCTGGAGGTTTCTTCGGCAACTTTGGGATCATTTCCGGTGTTCATCATGTACCAGTCAGACACCACTTTATGCAGCGCCGTCTCTGTGTCCCTTGCAGTCTTCACAAGATCTTCGAACTTCATTATCATATCGACGAATCCAGCCTTTCAAGATAGGATACTTTCTTGACTACCTGCAGCCTTTTGATCGCACTAAGCAAGCTTTCGTCTGGTTCATTATCGAGTTCAACGACGCAAAGGGCCTCTCTTCTGAAAGGGTCAACCCTTGAAAGGAAGAGATTGCTGATGTTCATATCGCTTGAAGAGATCTCTCCTACTATCTGGGAGAGTGCCCCAGGGATGTCAGAGTTCAAGATTACGAAGGAAGGGTATTTGCCAGAGACGTCTGTATCAAAATCATTTATCGAAGTGATCCTTATCGAACCACCGCCAATAGAAGCACCGGTCATACTAAGAAATAGCTCTCCAGTACTCCCGTTTATCCTAACAGTATTTGGATGGAGATCTCCCATATCTTCTTCCTCGAATGTGAAATATATGCCCTTTTCTTTGGCTATCCGGAAAGACTCTCTCAGCTTTGGATCTGCTTCTTTTATTCCCATTATCCCGCCTATGAGTGCCCTGTCAGTTCCGTGGCCTCTAAAAGTTGCAAAGAGGGGGGAATTCAAAGTGAATCTAACTTCATTTGGCACTCCAGAAAACAGCGATCGAAAAGCTCTTCCGAGCCTTGCCATTCCCGCTGTGTGAGAACTAGATGGTCCAACAATTGCAGGCCCAATTATGTCCAGCAACATTGCTCTGCCTCCAATTAAAACGCGGAACCATTATGGTTCCGCGTAAAAATGAAGCTTACTTAAAGATTATAGAAAGAGGCCGTTCCTTTGAACTCGGCCTGTTCTCCAAGTTCCTCTTCGATTCTCAAAAGTTCGTTGTATTTGGCAATCCTGTCCGTCCTGGATGCAGAACCGGTCTTTATCATTCCGGTGTTAGCGGCTACGGCAAGATGAGATATGAAAGTATCTTCGGTCTCTCCGGATCTGTGGGAAATTACACAGGTCATTCTGTGCTTCTGAGCATATTCGATTGTGTCAAGCGTCTCTGTAACCGATCCTATTTGATTCAGCTTTATTAGGATTGAATTGGAGGCTTTCTCTTCCACTCCTCGCTCCAGTCGCTTGATGTTTGTCACGAAAAGGTCGTCTCCAACAATCTGAATAGTGTCTCCAATTTCTCTCGTGAACTTTGCAAAGTTTTCCCAGTCCTCTTCGGCAAAGGGATCTTCAATCGAGATTATTGGATATCTCTTCGTAAGATTTGAATAGTATTCAATGAGCTGATCAGGTGTCAGTTCATTTCCGTCGACACTGTATAGACCTCTTTCTTCACTGTAGAATTCATTTGCTGCGCAGTCGAGAGCTATCATTATCTCTTCGCCAGCTTTGTAGCCGGCCGCGTCAATTGCGTTGATTATGTATTTCAGCGCAGCTTCGTTATTCACAAAACTAGGCGCAAAGCCACCTTCATCGCCCACAGCCGTCACGTGACCGTTATCCTTAAGTATCTTCTTCAGATTGTGGAAGATCTCGACGCCAGCTCTGAGGGCATCCTTGAAATGGTTGAACCCTGCAGGAACTATCATGAACTCCTGGATATCAAGGTTATTGTCGGCATGTTTGCCGCCATTTACGATGTTCATGAATGGGACAGGGAGAGTCTTGGAATTGACTCCGCCAAGATACTTGTACAGCGGCGTGTCGATACTGTCGGCTGCAGCTCTTGCAACTGCCATCGAGACTGCAAGAATGGCGTTCGCTCCAAGTTTGTCTTTGTTCTCGGTTCCGTCGAGTTCGAGAAGAGCCGCGTCGAGAGCCGTCTGGTCAAAACCATTCATTCCGATAATCTCCGGGGCGATTATTTCGTTTATATTTTCAACTGCCTTCAGCGTTCCCTTCCCGAGGTATCTCTTCTTATCTCCGTCTCTGAGCTCAAGGGCCTCAAACTTGCCTGTTGATGCACCCGAAGGGACTATCGCTCTTCCGTGGCCTCCATCATCCAGCCAGACTTCGGCTTCAACCGTCGGAGTTCCCCGAGAATCCAGAACCTCCCTAGCTACTAGATCAACAATCTGTGCGTACATTCTTCCACCTCCACTAATCAGGTAAAACTACCGTACCTGTTTTCCCGCCAATTATAGCATCGAATAGGTTACCCTTGCTAAAGAAATCGATAACTCTGACTGGCAGGCCGTACCTCTGACAGATAGAAAAGGCTTCTATATCCATGATTTCGAATCTGCTCTTGATCGCTTCGGAAAATGTTGTTCTCTCAATTCTTCTGGCTTCTTCATTAGTTTTCGGGTCCTTATCATATACTCCGTCAACCTTTGTGCCCTTAATGAGAACGTCAGCACCGATTTCTACCGCCCTTACTGCCGCGGCCGTGTCAGTTGTGAAGAACGGAAGGTATGTGCCCCCGCCAAATACTACAATCTTTCCTGTATTAAGGGCGTCTTCTATTGTATCGTACCTGTGCTCGAGAAGAGATGGAATTCCAGCAACCGAAGAAATCGCAATCGCTTCAAATCCATTCATGCAGAGAGATTCCTTCAGGTAGAGTGAATTCATTATTGTGCCCAGAATCCCCAGTTCGTCGGCTCTCGAGCTTCTCATTTCGGAAAGCTCGCGGCCCCTTGTAATATTGCCCGCTCCGATAACTATCGCAAGCTGAATCCCCTTTTCAACTACAGGCCGGAGCTCTTCGACAAGAAAGGCAGTTCTTTCTGAATCAAAACCTCTCGCACCTTCTCCGCTCAAGACCTCGCCGCTGAGTTTCAAGAGTACTCTCCTATACATAAGCACCTCCAATAAAAAAGGTGAGCACCGGGCTCACCTTCCTAACTCAGTTTTCTGACTCCCCTACTTGCCAGCGGGCGAATCTGCTGACCCTAATATTCTCACCTGTCTTGGCAATCAACTCAACAAGGAGATCGTTGATCGTTTTCTCACTCTCGAATACGTATTCCTGCTCTAGCAGGCAGTTATCTTTATAGAAGCTTTCAAGCTTGCTTTCTACGATTCTTTCGATTATGTTTGCAGGCTTGCCGCTGTCTTTCATCTGTTCGGCATATATTTCCTTTTCCTTATCGATTACCTCCTGAGGCACGTGTTCGCGGGAGATGAATCGTGCTCCCATCGCGGCCAGCTGAAGGGCTATCTTGTGGGCAAGTTCTTTGAACTCCTCCATTCTTGCCACAAAGTCTGTTACGCAGTTAAGCTCTAGTAGCACGCCGAGCTTGCCATTGTGATGAATATAAGAGTAAACGAGTCCCTCGGCCGTCTCTCTTCCCGAAACCTTATCTGCCTTGAGTATGCCCTTCTTTCTCAGATAGTCCTTTGCCTGGTCGAAATCACCATCTGTTTCGACTAGTGCTCTTTTACAATCCATCATGCCTGCTTGAGTGGCACCACGGAGCTTTTTTACCATATCGCTGGTAATATTTGCCATCTTTTATGTCCTCCTCCAATAAAACTCCAAGGAAAATTATAACTCAGTTGAGCCGATATTAATTTCCGTGATGTTAAGTCATCTTCCGAGTTTCTTTCTGAACTCTTCTCGTACGCAGGGAGGAACCCACTTTGAAATATCTCCCCCGAACGCAGCAATCTCCCTTACCATTGACGAAGATATGAAGGAGTTTGTGGTCTCAGTCATGAGAAAGAGGGTCTCGAGTTCGGGAAGCATTGCTTTGTTCGCGTGGGCCATCTGAAGTTCCAGCTCAAAATCAGATACAGCCCTAAGACCACGAATGACTACCTTAACATCGTTTTCTCTGGCAAAATCCACGAGCAGACCGCTGTGAGTTGTGATCGTAACGTTTCCTAGATGAGACACGCCCCTTCTAACCATGCCAATTCTTTCTTCATGATTGAAGAAGTGTCTTTTGTTAACGTTTTCCATAACCAGTACAACAACTTCGTCGAAGATTTCGCTACACCTTTCGACTAAATCTATGTGTCCATACGTTATGGGATCGAAAGAACCGGGATAAACGGCTTTCATCTTCAAATAGCGCCGAGGCACTCCGATCATTTGGAGACAGGCGCCCCTCCTTTCATAGTCTGTTACTCAGGGTTCTCAGATATTCTATAGGACCCCGGGGGAGTCTCGCTAATCTTGTCGCCATAGATGAGAAGATCTTCAAGCGTCATGGAACCCAATTCCCTCATCATTGCGTTATATAGTCTAAACCATACATACTTTACGGTGCAGTTGGGATCTTCAAGGCACTTGCCGTTCTGCTGAAGACAGGCATACGAGTTCATTGGTCGGTCGAGTTTGAGTATCACGTCTCTCAAAAGAATCTCATTGGCCGGTCTTGCCAAACAGTATCCTCCGTATCTGCCTCTCACTGCCTTAATTATTCCAGCCTGCCTCAACTCTCCGAAGATCTTCTCCAGGAAGTCTCTTGGGATCTCATTGCCCTGAACGATCTCCACAAGCGAGAGCTTTTCCTTTCCTTCACGGGCCGACTTTGCCATCTTATAGAGCGCTCTTAGCGCGTAACTGCTCTTCAGCGTAAAACCCATTTCAAACCTCCTCTGAACTCTCTTCCCCGGAAGATAGAAGAGCGTTCACGAATTCCCTGCTGTCAAAGGGCTTCAAGTCGTCTTCCCTCTCTCCGACGCCAATGTATCTCACCGGTATTCCGAGTTCCTTGACGATTGCAAAGATTATTCCTCCCTTTGCCGTGCCATCGAGTTTAGTCAAAACAATACCGGTTACGTCAACAGCCTCTTTGAATTTCTTTGCTTGCACCAGGCCATTCTGACCAGTAGTGGCATCCAGAACAAGCAAAACTTCACTCGGAGCTCCGGGTGATGCCTTTCCGATCACTCTATGCACTTTCTTCAGTTCTTCCATCAGATTGCTTCGAGTATGCAATCTCCCCGCAGTGTCGATTATGACGATATCTTTCCCTTTGCTCACCGCATGACTTATCGCATCGAAAGCAACGGCGGCCGAGTCGGCACCCTGTCCCTGGTTTATGAAATCAACATTCGCCCTCTCACTCCAGATTCTCAGCTGTTCAACGGCAGCGGCTCTGAAAGTATCGCATGCAGCAAGGACAACCTGCTTTCCGCTCATGGAGTAGAGCTTTGAAAGCTTTCCTATTGTCGTGGTCTTTCCGGTGCCGTTTACACCTACCACAGAGACCACGTACGGTTTTGCTTGTGGAACTTCAAATGGTATGTCAAGGATTTCTATCAGCACTTCCTTCAGTACCTCTACGGGCTCTCTACCTTTCTCGGTTCTTTCTCTCAGAGCTTCAATTACCTCTTCTACAGTTTCGGAGCCCATATCTGACAGTATAAGTAGCTCCTCTATTTCTTCAATAGAATCTTCATCAAGCGTTTCGAGAGAGAGGAGCTTCTTCACTCTCCTGAAGAAACCTTCTCTTGTTTTCTTCAGGCTATCTTTTAATTTAGAAAAGACACCCATCATTCGTTCCCCAATATGCTAACCGGTTTATAAACTGACAACTCTTTCTTTATCTCCTCTAGAAGAAGGTCTAATCCTTCCTGGATATTTACTTCAAGGGGTTTCTTTACAGTTCTGGCTTTGACCTCAACAATGCCCTGCTGAAGTTTCTTTCCCAGAGTGATTCGTATGGGAATCCCGATGAGGTCTGCATCCTTGAACTTCATTCCAGGAGAGATCTCTCTGTCGTCAAGGAGAACATCGTAGCCCTGCTCAATAAGAAGCTCATAGATTTCCTCGGATTTCTTCTGGACATCGGGATCCTTAGCATTTACGGCAGTTATTATGATTTCAAACGGAGCGACAGACAGAGGCCATATTATTCCATTTTCGTCGTACAATTGCTCAATCACGGCACTAATAGTTCTTGACACTCCCCAGCCATAACAGCCCATAATATAATGAATACTATTACCCTGATCATCGGTAACATACCCGTTCATTTTCTCCGAATACTTGGTCCCAAGCTTGAAGATGTGTCCCACCTCTATGCCTTTCGCCGACTTCATCGGGATTCCGCACCTGGGACACGGATCTCCCTCTGTCACCATTTTTAAATCATGCCAGGAGTCTATCTCGAAATCACGGCCCGGAAGAACGCCGAAGTAATGGTATCCTTCCTTCAAAGCTCCGCAGACGGCGCTATTTAAACCTTTGATTGTGTGGTCGGCTATTATTGAAACGTTCTTGGGAAGTCCAATCGGGCCAACGAAACCAATCGGTACCCCTAGCAGATCCAGTACTTCCTGAGGGGTCGCCATGGCAAGAGTCTGATCTTCAATGGCGGCCTTGAGCTTCGATTCGTTGAGCTCTTCGTTTCCACGAATTAGGGCCATATAATACCCTTTTCTGCCTTTATAAATGAGCGATTTCACGATGTCCTTTGGAGTTACGCTCAGGCAGTGAGCCACTTCCTCCACAGTTCTGGAATGTGGTGTGGGAACCAGCTGCAGATCTGAGGTTTTCCTTTCCTGGACCTCTTCCTTCAATAGGTACTCCGCCTTCTCATCTGAAGCAGCGTAGCCACAGTCGCAGTAGAGCAAAGTCGATTCTCCGTAATCAGCAAGCACGTTGAATTCATGAGATTCATTTCCGCCTATTGCTCCAGAATCGGCTTCTACAACCAGGAATTCGAGTCCAATTCTCTCCAAAATCCTGCTGTACGCTCCATAAAACTGTCTATATGTTTCATCGAGAGAAGGCCATGAATCGTGAAAACTGTAGGCGTCCTTCATCAGGAACTCTCTTGATCTCATGAGGCCGAATCTTGGACGAATCTCATCCCTGTATTTCATTGCAATCTGGTAGAGAGATACGGGAAGCTGCTTGTAGGATTTCAGTTCATTCCTCAGCAAATGAGTGATAATCTCTTCATGGGTCGGGCCGAGAGTGAAGAACCTCTCGTGCCTGTCCTGCATTCTCATCATTTCGGGGCCATAGTCGTCCCATCTGCCCGTCTCGTGCCACAATTCTGCCGGCTGTATGATTGGCATCAGGATCTCTTGAGAACCGATCGCGTTCATTTCTTGACGAACGATCTCTTCAATCTTCTTGAGAACCCGGAGACCAAGCGGAAGGAATGAGTAGATACCGGCGGCAACTTTTCTGACAAATCCGCCTCTGACAAGAAGTTTAATACTTACTAGGTCGGCATCGGCTGGAGCATCTCTTAATGTTGGAGCATAAAGCTGTGAAAACCTCATCAGATCTCTCCTCTCGAAATTCAGCTAATCAGGACTAATTCAGTGAGATTATAGCATAGTTCCAGCAAGCTGTTTGACGTTTTGATATAATAAAGTATATGATTTATAAGGAGGACGAGCATGAGTATTTCTGCACTTCAAGAAGAGCTCAGGGAATATGTTGAAAACGTAAAGAGAGCTGCTCGTTTCATTGAAAAGGAAGTTGAGCTGAAGCCAAAAGTTGCTGTGATTCTAGGCAGTGGACTTGGAGATGTATCTAATAGTCTTGAAAACGCGGTATCAATTCCTTACGATGAGATTCCCGGCTTCCCGTTGTCAACTGCCCCCGGTCATAAGGGCGAGCTAACTTTCGGGAATGCCCTCCACCACAATGTGATGCTTATGAATGGACGTTTTCATTTTTACGAAGGGTACTCCATGAAAACTGTGACCTTCCCAATAAGGATAATGCAGGAATTGGGCGTAGAAGTACTTCTGATAACCAATGCTTCGGGCGGTCTGAACCCTGATTTCGAGGTAGGGAGAGTCATGCTGATAAAAGACCTCATCAACTTCATGGGTGACAATCCTCTGATAGGTCAAAATGTCGATGAATGGGGTCCACGCTTCCCGGATATGAGCGAGCCCATAGACAGGGATCTGTTGGACAAGGCGCTTATTTCTGCCAAAGAGCTTGGTATAGGTGTCTATGAAGGAGTTTACGTCGGTGTGGCCGGGCCAAATTTCGAGACTCCTGCTGAGCTAAGGATGATGAGAAGATTCGGCGCAGATGCTGTGGGTATGTCGACCGTGCCGGAAGTTGTAGTGGCACGTCACGCAGGTATCAGGGTGCTCGGCCTTTCTGCGATATCGGACAAAGCCGTTCCCGAGGATTTGAAGCCTCTTACAGCCGAGGAAGTCCTTGAAATGGCTAAGAGGGCAGGAAGCGATATGAGTAAGTTGATACTTAAGACTCTAGAAAAAATATAGGGAGAGACAATCTCTCCCCTCTGGTGGGTGCGGTAGGGATTGAACCTACGGCCTCTTCCTCGTCAAGGAAGCGCTCTTCCACTGAGCTACGCACCCGAACAAGATTGATTCTACCATCGTCTTAAGAGCGTTGTCAATACAAGAGTTCGCGAAGTTGATTTGGATTACGAAATAATACGTACAGGTTAACGGCATTTTGAATTTATAGGCTCCATAGATTATAATTGTACTATCACACTCATCTTTATTTTGAAAGGGGGCAACATTAGTGAAAAAGATTTTACTGGTAACACTTACTATGCTTTTCTTAGCGTTCACTGCGTTTGCAAGCGACCCAGAAACGTTCGTGAATCTCACTATTGGTGAACCGGAGACTCTTGATCCGCTTCACTCATATGACACTGCAAGTGGAGAGGTTATTCTTAACCTTTATGAGAACCTAATCCAGTATGACGGTGAATCAGTCACGGACTATCTGCCGATGGTTTCGACCGAAGTTCCTAGTGTCGAAAACGGTCTTGTAAATCCAGAAGGAACAGTATTCACCTTCCCAATCAGAGAAGGCGTCAAGTTCCATACTGGTAATGTGCTGACTCCGGCAGACGTGGAATACTCATTCGAGAGATACATACTTGGCGATCCGTCAGGAGGACCTCAGTGGATGATTATCGAGGCACTTACCGCCGGTTCTTTTGCAAGCGTAGAGGGTTGGTTTGAAGACTACGCTGGAATGCCTTATTCAGAAGCAGTCGATGCTGACAGAAACGTTGTTTCTGAAGAGGCGAGACAGAAACTGATTTCCTTCTATGAGGAAGTTGTAAGCCCGAAGGTCAAGATTGAAGGTAATAGTGTTATTTTTACTCTTGATGCTCCTTGGGGACCTTTTATGAACACAATAGCTCACTTTGGTTCTTGGGCAGCCATTACCGACTCCAAGTGGGGAATCGAAAACGGTGCGTGGGACGGCAAAGCAGACGGTTGGTGGAAGTGGCATGATCTCGAACCCCAGGAGAGTCCATTCCATAACGCGGATGCAGGCTCAGGACCATTCAAGCTTGTTGAATGGGACTCAGCTCAGCAGAAGGTAGTTCTCGAAAGGTTTGACGAGTACTGGGCAGGCCCGGCTGCGATAAAGAATGTCGTTATTTGGGGCGTTGATGAATTCTCCACGAGAAAGGCGATTTTCGAAGCCGGAGATGCCGATATTGCATACTTTGGAGCTCCTTATCTGGATCAGGCAGAGGCACTTGTCGGTGAAGGTAAAGCAGTTGTTACGCAGGGCTATCCGACTGCAGCCATCACGTCTCTTCACTTTAACTGGCTAGTTGCTGAAGGCAGTGAGTATCTTGGCAGCGGAAAGCTTGATGGGAATGGCGTTCCAAGAGACTTCTTCTCAGACATTCATGTTAGAAGAGCTTTCTCTTTCTGCTATGACGGAGCAACATTCGTAGATGAAGTCCTGAATGGTCTTGGAGAGCTCGTTCCATCAGATCTCCCCAAAGGCTTCCTTGGATATGATGAAACTCTTCCTCTTCCAGAATTCAATCTTGCAAAGGCCGCTGCCGAGTTCAAGCAGGCGTGGGGCGGAGAAGTCTGGGATAAGGGTTTCAAGCTTCAGATACTGTACAATACAGGAAATGATGCAAGGCAGACTATAGCAGAGATGCTTTCCTACTTTGTCAACTCCATCAACCCGAAGTTCAAGGTAGAGCCTCTCGGAGTTCAGTGGCCAACCTACCTTGCGGCCCAGAGAAATGGATTCCTGCCTTTGTTCACGATTGGCTGGCTTGCAGACTATCCTGACCCGCACAATTTCATAGCTACTTACTACGCAAGCTATGGAGTTTATGCTTCAAGACAGGGCGAACCTTTCCAGGAATGGGCAGCTGAAAATGTTGATGCCGAAATAAGCGCTGCGGCAGTATCTGTCGATAACGAAGAGCGATTCAATCTCTATAGAAGCGTTCAGGAAAAGGTTATTGAAGCCGCCGTTGGTATTCCTCTCTTTATGCCGACGGGTCTTAACGTAAGGGCACCTTGGGTTGAAGGGTGGCATCCTCATCTAGTAAGATCAGGATTCTACTACTACCAGCTTTCTAAGAATCAGTAATTGATGTATCCCGAAAAGAGCCGGGGTTTTCTTACCCGGCTCTTTTTTTGACTGGAGATATGGATTATAATAGACTACTGTCTTTGTTTTGATGAAAGAGGGGTGATACTCAGGTGACTGCCTACATAATCAGAAGGCTCCTTTTGCTTCCATTAATAATGATTGGTGTTACTTTGATTATCTTCACAATGATCTGGGCGCTCGGTCCAGACAGGTTACTTGCATCCTATGTGAAGAGTCCGGAAGCATTGAAAACACCCGATGCAGCTGAGAGACTCATTAAGAAGTATGGATTGGATGAACCTATGCCTGTTCAATATCTGAAATGGCTGGGCAATATTATCCAGGGTGATTTTGGATACTCAATGGTTGGGAAAAAAGGAGTACTCCCATCGATGCTTGAGCGATTCCCGTATACACTGGAGTTGACAATCTATGCAATTGTCCCGGTAGTTCTAGTTGCCATATGGTTGGGAGTGATCTCGGCAGTCAATCAGAACAAGTTTTCCGACCAGTTCATAAGGGTCTTCGCGCTTGTGGGTTGGTCTCTCCCTGATTTTGTTTTTGGCCTCTTGCTGCTTCTTGTCTTTTACTCTATTCTTGGTTGGTTTCCACCCGGGATGGTCAGTACTCAGTTTGATTTGGTCATGAGGACCGCGGAATGGAAGACCATAACGAACATGCCGACAATAGATGCGCTTCTTAACGGCAGACTTGATATATTTGTTGACGCTTTGAGACATATTATTCTCCCTGTTCTGACTCTTGCTTATTTGTGGTGGGCTTATTTGCTCAGAATTACTCGTTCAAGTATGCTTGAAGTTCTCAGAAAGGACTATATCCGAACGGCGCGAGCAAAAGGCGTGCCTGAGAGAATAGTCATAAAGAAGCACGCTAAGCGGAATGCCATGATTCCCGTTATAACCGTTGCCGGAGGATCGGTGATGGGCTTGCTCGGAGGAACAGTGTTTGTTGAGACGATTTTCTCGCGTGTGGGAATGGGGAGATTTCTCGCGGACGCTGCGAGCCTTTTAGATTACTGGTCGATAATTGGTGGAGCTCTGTTCTTCTCCTTCATTATGGTTGTTGGAAACCTGGTCGTCGATGTTTCTTACGCTCTCGTTGACCCAAGAATCAGGCTAGAGTAAGGGGGAAGGTGCAGATGCCAGAAAAGAGAAAGAGTGAGTTCAGGAAAGTAATGAAGAAATACTGGACGAATGGGACAGCCGTTCTGGGAACCTGTCTCCTGTTATTCTTCATAGTCATCGCGATCTTCGCCCCTCAGATCGCCGGAGTTAATGAGATGGGAGACAACTATCAGATTCCAAGAGCCTCTTGGTCGTCGAAACCGATTGCTCCTTCAGCCGAACACCCGTTTGGGGTGATCGGTGGGAGAGATGTGTTCTACGGTGTAATCTGGGGAACACGAACGGCTTTCAGGCTGGGTTTGATTATTACCAGTTTCGCTGCCCTCATCGGTGTGATTGTTGGTTCAATCTCAGCGTACTTCGGTGGGTGGGTCGACGAAATCCTCATGAGGATAACGGATATATTCTTGTCGATTCCCTTCCTGGTTGCTGCAATGGTTATGACAACGATTCTTGGCAAGGGTTTGGACAAAGTAATTATTGCTCTGATCATCTTCGGTTGGATGAGTACTGCCCGTCTTATTAGGGGAAATATCCTTCAAGCGAGAGAAGAGCAATATGTTCTCGCAGCAAAAGCTCTTGGACAGAAGGACTGGGTAATTATTATCAAACATATTCTTCCAAATACGATTTTCCCGGTTGTCGTTCAGATGTCGATGAGAATCGGTTCTTATGTTATCACTGCAGCAGGACTGAGCTTTTTGGGAGTTGGAGCAGAGCCTGGCTATGCTGACTGGGGAACGATACTGTCTTTCTCTAGGAACTGGATGACGATGCTTGACCAATCATGGTTCGCAATTGTCTTCCCCGGTACTGCCATGGTGCTCTTCGTTCTTGCATGGAACCTTGTCGGAGATGCACTTAGAGATATCTTCGACCCGAGAATGAGAAGCTGAGGGGGTTTGAGTCATGGATGAGAAGAAAGCACTGTTGCAGGTAGAAGACTTAAGAACGTATTTCCATACAGAAGATGGGGTTGTGAAGGCCGTTGATGGGGTAACCTTCGAGGTCTTCCCAGGTGAAACGCTTGGAATCGTCGGCGAATCTGGCTGTGGAAAGAGCGTCACATCTCTTTCTATAATGAGACTTCTTGATGAAAAGGGAGAGATAGCGGGTGGCAAGATATCGTTTGACGGCGAAGATGTCTTGGCAATTCCTGAATCCAAGATGATGAAGATCAGGGGAAACGATATGGCTATGATTTTTCAGGAACCCATGACGGCTCTGAATCCGGTTTTCACGATAGGATTCCAGATAATGGAAGCTATCTTGCTTCATCAGGATGTTGACGAAAAGAAGGCCCGGGAGATTGCAATAGACATGCTTAAGAAGGTTGGAATTCCCGAACCTGAAAAGCGGATCGATGAATATCCCCACGAACTCTCTGGGGGGATGCGTCAGAGAGCTATGATAGCGATGTCGCTCTCCTGTAACCCCAAACTGCTTTTCGCAGATGAACCCACGACTGCTCTGGATGTAACAATACAGGCACAGATACTTGAGCTCATGAAGTCTCTTCAAGATCAGTATGGTATGGCTTTAGTAATGATCACTCATGACCTGGGAGTCATTGCGGAGATGGCCCAGAGAGTCGTAGTGATGTACGCCGGAAAGGTTGTTGAATATGCCGATGTGCACACTCTTTTCAAGAATCCTCGCCACCCTTATACATGGGGGCTTATGAATGCGATACCGAAGCTGGATGAAGATAAAGAGGTTCTCTACAACATTCCCGGTGTCGTTCCCGACCCTCTGGATTTCCCCGATGGATGCAGGTTCAACACGAGATGCCCTCTCGCTACAGATAAGTGCCGAAAGGAAGAGCCGCCGCTTGTAGAGATAGAGAACGAACACACTGCTGCCTGCTGGCATATAGATAAGCTCATTGAAACGATCAAAGTATCGAGGGCAGGTGAGAGCGCATGAGCATTCCGAACGAAAGCAAGTTGCTCCTGAGAGCAGATGAACTCGTGAAGTATTTTCCAGTAAAAGCTGGAGTCTTCAGAAGAGTCGTTGCGCAGGTTAAGGCCGTAGACGACGTCAGTTTCGATATCTATGAAAAGGAGACACTCGGACTGGTCGGCGAATCTGGGTGCGGCAAGACCACAGCCGGTATGACTGTTCTAAGATTATATGAGCCGACTTCGGGAAGAATAATCGTTGGAGACGAAGATACGACGCATTTCTTCATGCCGGCTTTGAAGGCAAGAAAGTACCTGAAAAGTACGTATATTGATAAATTCGTCGATTTGAAAGCAAAGACAGGGACGGTTGAGGGCGCCCTCAGCTCTATTGAAGATGAGTTCGATAAGAGTATGGCTGAGAAGTATTTCAAAGAGTTCAATGAAGACAGGAGTGAGTTCATGAAGAGTCTTCTGGGAGACAGGGAAGACAAGAGAAAGGCATTCAGAAGAGATGCTCAGATTATCTTTCAGGATCCATTTTCTTCATTGAACCCGAGAATGAGAGTAAAGAATATTATCGGCGAGGGTGCAAGAATTCACGGACTCGCTACAGGCAGAGACGTAATGGATAAGGTAGCCGACATTATGACCAAAGTCGGTCTTTCAAAAGATCACATGTCGAGATTTCCTCACGAGTTTAGCGGAGGCCAAAGACAGAGAATAGGTGTCGCAAGAGCCCTCATTCTTAATCCGAGACTCATCGTCTGCGATGAAGCCGTTTCTGCCCTTGACGTGTCGATTCAAGCTCAGATTCTCAATCTTCTAAGTGATCTTCAAAAGGAGTTCGGACTTACATACCTGTTTATTGCACACGATCTTGGTGTCGTGAAGCATGTCAGTAAGCGCGTTGCAGTAATGTATCTTGGAAAGATCGCCGAGCTATCAGACAAGAAGAAGCTCTTCGATAACCCGCTTCATCCTTACACAGTTTCTTTGATGTCTGCAATTCCCGAGGCTAACCCTGAAAAGAAGAAACAAAGAATACTTCTCGAAGGGGACGTTCCCAGCCCAATAAACCCACCCTCTGGCTGTAGATTCCATCCGAGATGTCCGATAGCGAAGGACGTTTGCTCAAAGGAAGAACCCAAGCTTCAGGACGTAGGTGGAGGGCATTTCGTGTCCTGTTTCTTCCCTGGAGAACTGAAGAGAGGTTTATGATCTACACCATTCCGCCGATGCCATTGATGATTATCTGGATATCGGCGGGATGTTTCTTCTGTATCTTCAGGAGAAATTCGTAGTTTGCGTCCGGCGGAAGCTTCACTGTAATTTTCATTCTGTAGGAGTTCTTGAGCTTTGAAAGAAGCGGAGCAATGGGGCCGAATACCTCGATCGAATCGATTCTCACTTCTCTTATTTGTTCTGCGATCTTTTCGGCCAACAGCCCGCTCTCGTCCTCAGTCTCTCCGTAACATACCACTTCCGCAATTTTGCTGAAAGGTGGGTTGTTCAACTCTTTTCGGAGAGCTATTTCATCCATATAGAATGCTTCATAATCTCTTTCGAAGGCAGCTTTCATTATTCTGTTGTTTGGATTGAAGCTCTGAATGAATGCCTTTCCTATGCTTGCCCTGCCGGATCTTCCGCTGACCTGGGAAATATGCTGAAAAGCGGTTTCGGGACTATCATAGCTTGGGAAACTCATCAATCTGTCGGCGTCAACAATCAGTACCATCTCAACGTCGGGAAAGTCAAGGCCTTTGGTTATCATCTTGGTTCCAACGATTATCTGACATTCCTTTCGTGAGATTTCGAGTAATGCCTTTTCATATGAAATGGGATTGTCTATCGTCTCTCTATCCATTCTCATGATTCTTGCGGAAGGGAAATACTTTTGCAGATCATGTTCCACTCTCTCTGTGCCGAAGCCCCTGGCAGAGAGGGTCATTGAGCCGCAAACGGGACAAGACTTCGGTACGGGTTCTCTGTAGCCACAGTAATGGCACTTGAGGGAATTATCTGCTTTGTGATAGGTCATGGACACCGAACAATGAGGACAGCTAACTGTGTTTCCGCATGTATAACAGACCACGTAATTCGAATATCCTTTTCTATGGACAAAAACAAAGACTTGCTTTCCTAAAGAGATGGTTTGTCTGATTTCTGCCAGTGCCCTTTTACTGATTATTAGGTTCTTCTCTTCTTTCATATCGATTATCTCGATTGTGGGAAACGACCCGACAGGTCTTTCTGTTAGACGAAGCAGAGACAGTCTGTCAGATTCAACCAGGTGATAGTGTCCAACTCTTGGTGTTGCAGACCCAAGAATGATAGGGATATCAAGCAACTCTGCCTTTCTTAAGGCAGCTTCAACCCCATCATAATAAGGGAGACTCTGTTGGTAGAAACTGGAATCATGCTCTTCATCAACCACAATCAAACCCGTGTTCTTCATGGGCACCCAGAGTGAACTCCTTGTACCGACAAGAATATCGACATTCTGCTCCACGGCATCCAACCAAATCCTCTGCCGCTGGTTTCTCGGCATGTAACTGTGGTATTGTCTTACATCTCTCCCCGGAAAGGCACCTCTTATTCTTGCAAGGAGCTGGGGTGTCAACGAAACTTCTGGAACGAGGTAAAGGATCTGTCGACCTCTGTTTAGCCAGTATTCCATGACTTTGAAATAGACCTCTGTTTTTCCCGTACCGGTTAATCCGTGAAGGAGAAAAGCCTTTGATTCTCTCTCCATTATTTCTCTATAGACCTCTCTTTGGCTTCCGTTTAGTTTCTCTACCGCTGGGATTACCCAATGAGAATCGTCTTCCTCACATTCCTCGGTGGTTAGTATCCCCTTAGAAATTAGTGTTTCGATCGGGCTTCTGCTTCTCAACTCAAGTTTCTTTTCAAGCGCGGAGATTTCCTCTGATTCAACAGAAAGCAGATAGTCAACTATGGTCTGCCACAAGGGCGTTAGATCTTCATTCAGCAGTCCGGTTTTCTTTGCCAGCGATACTCGTCTCGTCTTGCGCTTTTTTGGAGTCTTCCTTTCGAAGCTGTGCATGATCTTGACTTCTCGTGAAGCCAGAAGTTCCTTGAGCTTCTCTTCACCGAATTCTTTGACGAACTTGTCCTTCTTAGTTGGGGAAAGTTCAAAGCTTTCGGAAATGGGCACGATGAATTCGTCGACAGCCAGAAGTTTTCCGGGCGGGAAGAAAAGGTCGAATACTTTTCCTGGAGGAGCAAGATAGTCCTTCATCACAAATTCTGCAAGCTTAATATCCTCTGATGAAAGGAAGGAACGTTCATCTACTTTCTTGTTGATACTCTTGATTCTGTACTTCCCCGTCTTACCTTCCAGAGATACAACATAACCGATAGCGTTGCGTCCGGCGAAATTGACTTCGACCCTCTCACCAGGTTCTAAGGTTTTATCAGTCTCGTAAGTGTATGTATCGTATAGAGGCGAATTCGAGATCGCGACCTGGATTAGCATCGACTACCGCTCCTGCCTGTGATAAACGATTTGTGATAATAGGTCAGAGCCTCTTGCTCTGCTTTCGGGATACTTGTAGAGACTCGAGTAAAATCTGACGGCTTTGAAATCACTCTTCAGCTGTGCCTTAAGCAAGTCAACATCTATCTTCATTTCATCTTTGATAGACTTGTCTACTACTTTTCTCCATAAAGAAGCCGTGGTTATGATCGGGATCTTCGTTGAATGCTTGATGTTCGAGAGATGATTTCTTCCCTTTTCATTGAAGCCCAGTATTCGAATGTATTGAGGGCCGAGTTCATTGCTCTTTCTTAATAGATCATCGGTAAATCCAAAAATGGGATAGTACATAAGCCGTCTGATTCTAGATAGGGTGAATCGCTTCGATTTTACGCAGTGGAGAAACCTTTCAAGACTACCTTCCATGGAACACTCTTGAAATCTCGCGTCTAAACCTTCGACGAACCCATAATATCTGCAATAATCCTCTCTTGACAAGAGCCTGAAAAAGGAAATGAAGAAGGATTCAACATCCTCTTTGAAGACGGGACCTCTTCCGGCCCTGATTTCCCGAAGGATAATGTCAAGGGATCGCTTAGGCATCGCTTGAGAAGCGCTCTCGATATCGCCTCTCTGAATCAGCCTTCTAATTGCCGTTGCGGAAGAAAATTCTCCTCGATGCTCTTCATCAGCATAAGAAGCTCCGACTCTCCTCATTGAGTGGGGAATCATCTTGCTCTTTATCTCTTGAATTGCTCTCAAGTATTCCACACCCAGGATGTTGTTGGATGAACCTATCTCTTCTATTCGGTGTGAAAGAGCCGCATTTTCAGAATGTATAAAGTCTCTCAGGGCATACTTTCGGGCATTAGGAAATGAATGACCTGTCTTAAGATGTTTCTTCAAGAGATCTTGATAGTGTTCGGGTTCTTTGATCAGAACTTTGGACACGGCCTTCATCAGGTCGATATCGTCTGTCTCGCTTCCGAAAACGACATCTGTTGCTCCCACATGGTCAAGCGTCCATATTGATCCCGTTGCGAACCCTCCGGCGTCCTGCAAGGAATACACTACCGGCAATTCGAGAACCAGGTCGACACCTTGCTCCAGAGCTGCTTCTGCCCTTGCAAACTTCTCAACAATTGCAGGCTCTCCTCGCTGAACAAAATTGCCGCTCATAACGGCCACGGTGACATCAGGTTTCACAATCTCTTTCGAATGTGAAAGATGATAAAAATGGCCATTATGAAAGGGATTGTATTCCACAACTAGTCCAAGTACTTTCATCTATGGACCTCCCATTTATTTGCCTTGCCGAAATCATTCTCAGTTCAGGTGGATAACTTGGCGAGGGACTTCAGAAGGTGACAATCGACTTGACGGTTCTTGGCAGTTCTGAGAACCTCACATGCGTCGTGTTAAGAAACCTTCCTCCCATCGTCCCGGATCATGGACCGTCCTTCGAAAGAGCCGCTGCACGCTTAAGAACAAAAGCCCGCTGATCGCTGCAAAGAGCCGTCCTTGGTCCTTCGTCCAAGAGCATGAACCCGTCCTTCGA
>DSBT01000168.1 GCA_011045915.1 Mesotoga infera | reverse complement strand
CCGCTGCACGCTTAAGAGCAAGGACCCGCTGATCGCTGCTCAAAACAACGTTGTCCGTCAACGGTCCGCCGTCCTCAGGGAAGAACCCATTATGTTCCTGTCTGGATCTCGCTCTTGCCAGACACTAGACACGACTCCTCCGCTCTTTCTCATTCTCTCTCTCTTTTCGGAGAGCGGAGAACCGATAACGGACAACCATTTTCTTATTCAACTTGCACACTGGAACTTGGAACTGTTTCAAAGATCGAGATTCTGACCAGCATGTCATAATAACTGGATGAGGTTAGGTAAGGGTTTCGAAATTTGGTTTACCAGGAACGAGTTACGAAGGTCGGATCTGAAGGATCGGGTCGCACGAGTTTGCTTATTCAAACCAGCCAGGCTTTGTCGGACGGCATTGAATCCATTAGTACTTATCACTGCAATTCGTTTTGCTTCAATAGTGGCCGGCTTTTATATTCTGGCCGTCTTTTGGCGAAGAGAACTTCTCTAACGGATTGCTCCCGTCTTCACTCGATCTCATCGGTCAAAGAGTTATTGGTCTTGCGCGGTCAACGATTCTTCACTTTCAATGTCTGCTTAAACGAGTATGAAATGCGACCGGAATGAAAACCCGCGCGCCTCCCGATTTTTCCTGAAGAGATTTGCCTATTTTTTCAGTCTCGTCTTTGTCGACGTTTCCCTCGAAATTGTGAATTACAAGCTTCCCTTCAGGGCTGTTGCTGGCTAACTCGGAAGCTGCAGAGATTGCATCTACCTTATCGTCAAACCGGTGAATGATTCTCTCTTCACTTTCGTGATCCACTATCCAGGATCCTTCGTGGGGCTTCACATGGTAGATGTCTTCAACAATGTTTTCACTAATACTCGGAATCTTCCGTAGTTCCTCATGGTGGTCCATGAAATGCACCTCCTACACATTTACGACAAATCTTAGGGTGAAAAAGTTCAAAAGCTCATCTAATGTCGGTCTCAGAACTTGACTCTCTTGCAAACAAGGCTGCGCCATAAGCTCCCATAATATCGGGCTCTTCGGGAATCAGGATTTCCGTTTTGAACAACTTCTTCATGACCTCGACTACTCCGGCATTTCTTGCAACTCCCCCTGTGAAGACAAGAGGTGTAGGTGATCCCAGTCTTGAATACATCGCACCCACTCTTTTTGCTATCGCCTTGAACAGGCCTGCCGATATATCTTCGATTTTCTCTCCCATTCCAATTAGCGAAACAACTTCAGACTCCGCAAATACAGTGCAAACCGAACTTATCGAAATATCCTTCTCTGACTTCCGGGCAAGCGAAGACATCTTTTCTGTGTTCAATTCAAGAGCAGAAGCCATCACTTCAAGAAATCTTCCCGTTCCGGCTGCACACTTATCATTCATTGCAAAGTCTTCGACATTCCCCTCGGAATTCAATCGGATAACTTTGCTATCCTGCCCGCCGATATCGATAATTCCGCGCGCTTCGGGAAAGAGTTCGAAAACACCTCTGGCATGACATGAGATTTCAGTGATCTTATCGCTTGCAGAAGAGACAAGCAGCCTTCCATAGCCCGTAGAAATGCATCTTCCAATTTGATTTCCATTCTTGTGGGAGAATTCAGTCATCTCCTTAATAAGAGCTTCTGCGGTATTCGAAGCCCTTATTCCCGTCCTCACGGTCTTGGAGAATATCATCCTTCCTTTTCCATCAATCAGGACGCCGTTTGTTGTAGTTGAACCGGAATCAACTCCTGCGTAAGTCACCGTAGTTTCCTCCTCAGATTGCGGTACGGATCTAGAGTCATTCTTTTCAATCAAAGCCCCAATTCTTGTGGTAAGCTGTCCATAAGAATTCAGTGGAAAATCCAGTTCAACTTTGTATGTCTTCTTGTCGTCACGGGGACGAACAAAATCAAAGAAGTCACAAAACTTGGGAACGACATAAACAGTCGCATCTGCACTGCCATCTGATACAGAAATTGTCTCAGAGAAACGAGCGCAGGGAGATCTCCACTTCAGCAGACGTTCGGCAATCGCCTTTAGCGGCTCGATGTTATCGACAGTTTTGCCGGAGAAGGGTCTTCTCCCTAGGCAAGTATCATTAGATACCATTACTCCTCCGGCCTTCTCCAGCGCATTGTCGAAGGCTCTCAAATCAGTTACTCCCCCACTCAGCGCAATTCGTTTTCTCGATCCGCCGTCAGCGAGGTTGGAGGAGTCGATTTCGGCTTTGTTGCCGTCTAGCGCCGAAAGATATAGCCTCGACAAGTCGGACCCAAGTAAATTGGTCTCATTTGTCAGTACGTGATCTACGAGATCGTCGAATCGATCAATGCCTTTATACAGGTTAACAGCAACACCAGAGTTTTCGAGGAAAGTCGTCAGATTGCCGATCTCGCTGGAAAGAAACTCTGTTGCATCAGCATCTCTTTTCCATGGGAGTCTTAGGATGAAAACCCTGGCCGACGAAAGCTCAGAGAGAAGATCTCCGATTCTTCGCATCGCGTCACAGGAGTCGGCTATCAAGAGATAATCGCCTGAATTCAGCCCCATTCCTTTTTCGTAGACTGTCTTTGCATAACCACATAGATTGCACCCTAGTTCGTGGCAAGTGACAGGAGCATCGGAGGTTATTCTGTGGAATTCGCTGTCGCTTCCCAGCATTACTTCCATCGGTATGTAACTGCACGAGTAGTAGATCATTTTCTCTTCTCCATTATCTCCAGGAATGCTTCTGTTCTTGTCCGCAACTGCCCGGCGCCCTGAGATGCATGGTCGACGCAGTCACCCGTGAGCTCTAGAAAGGGAATATTCTTTTCTTCGAAGACTTTCTTCAGATAACTCACCCCTGCGGCAGACTGTCTGCATCCCCAATGAGAAAAGTGGATAACTCCATCGGCGCTGAAGTCTCGAGCAAGATTCAGGCAGTAATCTCCGCGATCAACCACGCTTCCGCAAAGTGGGTTATATACCAGTTTCTCAGCAAGACTCTCAAGCGGTCTCTGCGGATCGAGCGGATACATCCAGTCCCACATCAGCTCGTTCGAAATCACAAGGTTCTTCGATCCCGGTAGGAAGAGATTGAAAAGTTCGTTGTCATAATAAGGGGGAATGTGAAGCCAGAGTATCCTCCTCGCATCTTCGGGAATCGCTTCAAGACTCTCGCCGACATTTCTGGAGGCCGCAGCTATTCTCCTATCGCCGGCAAGAGTATGCAGTACATACAGCGAGTTCATGTGTTCGTAGAGATGCAAAGGTAAATACGCGGTTTTCGCTCTGGCTCTTATCTCATCAAGATTTCCCATTAGCTCTCTTTCACAAGATAATCTCAATGACAACTCTTCCATCTTGAAAGCGGTTCCCGTTATTTCTTCGATCGTGCAGATAACTTCCTTCAGTTGTGAGAGGACGTATCCTACGGCTTCACGCTTCCGACCTCTGGGCACATCGATCAAGACGAAAGGAACATCGTACTCTCTGGCTATTCTCTTGAAGGTCGGAAGATTTCCATCACACAGAATGCTTGTCGTCATCACCAACTTCGGCGGAGGCAGAAGCTTTCTCATAGACACTCCAAGAGAAGCCCTATGAAATGTGCACAGGGAATCACTGATTCCTGCCCGTGAAGAATATGCAATTGCCGTGTCCTCAAGATGCATAGAGGAAAACGCTCCGGAAATGCCTTCGGCCGAAACAGGGTTAAGACCCACCGAAAGAAGAAGTTCAGATGGAGCCATTAAGTTCACCCACGCTGTATTCGAGCCCTTTATCGCAAGATATACTTCCTCCAGCGCCAGATGATTGACCACGTTGACAAATCGCGGTCGATCCCTGTCTGGAAAATGCCTTCTTCTGAAATTCTCAAATCCCATGCCAAGCTGAAGCCATTTCTTGAACCTATCGGTATCATCTATGTAATTTCTCAGAAAGCTGCCGAACTTCACACTCTTTCCTGACATGTATTATGTTCTCACTCCCGCCATCAAAAAATTGCTGAATCACTCCGCCATCCCTTTGAGTCGAGATATCGGACTGAATTCAATTATAACCTCTTGCGAGAAAAGAACCTGGACTTCACCGGTCGGCTACTTTCTTCTGCCGATATAGGAGCTCACCTAGAATCTTGTTCTTCGTAACTCGGCGGCTGTTTTTTGTCCTCTTCGCCAAAGCCAAAAGAAAGGGATTTTCGGAAGTGATAGCCGTAAATCGCAAATTCAACTGACAACGGAAAAAGCGATGGTCTAAAGATGGCCGTCCAAAGGAGCAACAACCAATAGTTGATTCGCCCTTTTTCCTTTATTCCAAGTACCCAAAGCGACTTCATAAAGGCCTTCAGACTCTCGGAAAGGGGTCTGACATGTCTAAGTGAATTCGGTTTGTAGTTTTTGAGAAAGGTTATTACTCTCTGCCGGTAGGGTTTCGGCGCGTATATGTTTCTAAGTATTTTGTAGTAACCGTCTACGAGGTTATTGAGACCCATCTTGGGAATAATGTTAGTCAGAATGCTGGTGTTGTTACCTGAGAACTCCGACGCGATCCTGTTCTCGTCTTTTAACCTCAGGAAGAGTCTTGTGCCTGTAGGCGCTGTGAGAACACCGACCATTGCGGTGACTATGCCGCTCTTCTGAATGAAATTGATCATGTTCCGAAATACCGAAGGCTTGTCGTGATCAAAGCCCACAATAAATCCACCCTGAACCTGCAGTCCGAACTCCTGCATCTTCCGAACAGACGAGAGCAAGTCTCTGTTTCGGTTCTGGTACTTGCCGCATTCAACGAGACTTTCCTCCTCGGTAGTCTCTATGCCGACAAAGACGGTTCCGAAATTTGCGTCGACCATAAGTTTCATGAGCTCGTCGTCATCTGAAAGATCAATTGAGGCTTCTGTATTCAGCACAAAGGGATACTTCCTATCTTTCATCCATTTAGCAATAGCGGGAAGAATCTCTCTCTTCAGTTTGGCTTTATTTCCAATGAAGTTATCGTCAACTATGAATACTCCTCCACGCCAGCCGGCCTTATACAATGCTTCCATCTCGCCAATGAGTTTTTCGGCTCTCTTCGTCCTGGGAATATGTCCGTTTAACAGAACAATGTCACAGAACTCACAATTATAAGGACAACCTCTAGAATACTGGATATTCATAGAAGAGTATTTTCTCATGTCAAGAAGCTTCCAGTCTGGAATGGGACTGTCAGAAATATCTGGAAAGCCGTCGGATCTATAAATGTGCTTAGCCTTGCCTTTCTCTAAATCATTAAGAAACGGTGCCAGAGTCACTTCTGCTTCACCAAGAACCAGATGATCGACTTCATTGAACTCCTCAGGTCTGGTGGTGAAAAGCGGCCCGCCCGCTATCGTCTTGACGCCCAACTCCTTGCATCTCTGAATAACCTTCTTTGCCGAGTCAAGCTGAACATCCATTGAGCTTATCATCACGTAATCGGAGTCTAAGATATCTTGATCACGTAGAATGTCCGTATTCATATCGATGAGTTTTCTCTCCCATTCTTCGGGTAACATGGCCGAAACGGTCATGAGGCCTAGCGGTGGATACGCCGCTTTTTTTGAGACGAATTTTAGTGCGTGCTTGAAACTCCAAAAAGTTTCTGGATATTCTGGATAGACCATCAAAACTTTCATATCTCCACTTCCCTCTTTTGTGATGACACTCGAACCTTTTCTGGAAACACCCTGCTCTGCAAGATGATGAATTCATGCTATATCAATAATTGTTTAGGCTCAACGTTTCTCTACTTTGGCTGGACCTACCCGTCTTTGATCTACAAGAATTTTGAAGTATCCACAGATTCCATACTCTTGGAAAACGTGGTAATCAGTTGAAGACCGAAAAATATCTCTCATCCCGCAGCGTCTAATGATTATTTTATCACAGCGGTCCAATCGAAAGAGCCAATCGGTGCACATATTCCCAAAGGATCTGAACTATTCTTAATCTTTGCGAAGGATTTTTTCCCGTGGAGAACCTCTTTTCGCTCACGCTGAACGCCGTGAAATACGGTCCGCCGTTGACCGTTCAAGATCATGAACCGATAAGATCGAGATGAGATAAGAAAGGGGATTGTGAAACCGCTCGCATAGCTCACGAAAAGCCGAAAAACAGAACCCTTCGACATGTCATCCCGATTTGCAACTGTTCGGGATCTGGTCCTGAAACGCTCTAAGGATCGAGATCCTGGACTGAACCATGCCAGATGACCTTTCGGGAATGACTACCGTAAAACATTCCAAAGGAGCCTGAAACCGTAGTGAGTAGTAAGGAGAATTGCGCTCAAGAAGTATAGAAAGACGAAAACATCTTTGCTACGACCGAAATTGAGTATCTCCTGTAAACTGTCTTGCTGCCGTTTTCGGCAATCATCTTCATCTTTCGGGCCGAGATTTGATGGTCCAGCAGTACTCTCTGTAAGTCATTCCCTATCGTCGACTCATTCGTCGTATCTATAAGAAAACCGTTTTTTCCGTGACGTATATAGCTCTTCACCCCTCCGCGCCTGGGCCCTATTGCTACGAAACCGGCCGCCATCGCCTCGAGAATCGCAATGCCGAACTCCTCTTTGAAGGAAGGCGCAACATAGATAGGGGGCCAGGGAGTTGCCTTTACTTGTGCGATGCTGTTTTCCAGACATCTAATTTCATCATTGCTCATGGCAGGCATGTGGCAGAATCTACCCTGGATTTTGCGGTTTTCTTGCGCGTACTTTCTAATCTCTTCCAGTTCGCATAACTCAACTTGATTTGGATTCTCTATATCTCCTCCAATAATAACGAGATTGAATGAATCTCTGAGCCGCGAATCCCCCCAAGCCTTTAGCAGTTTTGTCTGACCCTTTGTGGGATCGAGTCTGCCAATCGTAAGCAGAAGGGGATTAACCCTGAATGAGCGGTCGATAAAGAATTCCCTGTTTTTGTCAAACAAAACTGAGAAAAGTGGGCCTTCGCCGGAAAAAGGACACTCATTACGCAGAGAGATGCCCTCGGGCATCATTTCGAGCTTCGCCGCGACATCCGTTTCGAAAAGTTGAGGATAATACGATAAGAGCTGACTATGACTTTCTTCCGCGCCGATTCCAAATAATCTATGGCACTCTCTCAGCATTGTGTGCGAGATCTCCGCTCTTGAAGTCTCCTTCAATGCTTTGACTGGATCCAGGTTGATAAGATCTCCGTTATTGTCGGAAAAGCCACGCTGTGGATCCGGAGTTATCGTGAAGAACGACTTCGAGTTCATTTCTCTCGCTAAATCAAGCATTGAATAGGAAGCATAATCGGAGAAACGCATGTGCATTTGCGCTGGATGAATACCGACAATCGCGAGAATATCACTTACGTTTGAGCGTACATCCAACCTTCCTTTGAG
Source organism: Mesotoga infera (assembly GCA_011045915.1). Classification (NCBI taxonomy): domain Bacteria; kingdom Thermotogati; phylum Thermotogota; class Thermotogae; order Kosmotogales; family Kosmotogaceae; genus Mesotoga; species Mesotoga infera. The sequence goes on along the minus strand of DSBT01000168.1, from coordinate 5,267 downwards.
AAAGCTGTCCCCCTTCATTTTCTCATAGTCAATTAACGGTGCATAAATGAAGAGATGTTGCTCTCTTTCTTTCTTCAACAAGAGATCGCTTTCCAACAGGGCTTTTGCATCGATTGGAACAACCGTAATCACTCCAGGAAGGCTCTCAGAGAGATTATTGCCGAGTGTTCTAAGGAAGGTCCCCATACCTCCGCTAGAACCTTTCCCCGCTTTCAATGGATCACCGTAGAAACTGAACTGAACCAGCGGATTTCCAATAATCGAATGATTTCCTAGATTCTTGAGGGAGTTATGGAGCAGACTGATTGAAGCATCAGAACTCATGATAGGATGGCTTGGAGGGAGATCGATCCCATATCTGGCAACTTTCAGTAAGCCCAGAAGGGCAAGAGATTCCTCAGATCCATCTATTGTGTTTATCATCTCTCTGATGAGCGTCTCGTTCCCATCCGCCAGGGACAGCAAAGATCGCCTAATTCTTTTCTCTTCTTTCCAGAGCCTCAGCAGTAGATCTGCGTTCCACTCCTTCCTATGGCTCAGGATTGCCGATTCAACAGCTATCGGCAGCAGCTCTCTGGAAGATATTGTTTCCAGGTCTTGACTCGGAAGCAGTCGGGCGAGGAGAAAATCCGTCTCTTCAGAAATTCCTGCCAAACTCAGAACACTCTTCTCATGAAGTTCTTTTCCAGCTCGAACCATGCCTCTCAGGAACGATGTTGTCAAAAGAGCGCTGCCATCCCATTCCTCTTTTTGATCGTTGAACTCTTCGGGGCTCAGAAGCTCCCCAATCCTGATCGCTGCCAGGATCCTCATCAGAGAATTCCTGTGTTCTGCTATTTCTTTGAGTTTGTCACGATTTTCAAGTGAGTCTATAATGTGATGAGCAACAGCGAACTCATCTGAAACGTGACTGTTCTTATTGACGACATCACAGGCAGATTCAAAAGTCATCAGGGATCGATCAACTGAATTAGCGGCTCTCTTAATTTGATCGCGTAGCTGTACACCTGCTTCTTTCACTTTCTCACCTCATTGATGATCATACCAGCGAGTTTACCTCCCATATGCGTGAAATACAAACTCTACCTGAGATAGCTTTCGACTTTCGATTCTTGTTTTCGAGACTCCTTTCAAGAAAGATTTGTCCCACCTCAGTGCTGATTTCAGGCTAAACTGTTGAAAAGAAGGTTGAGATCTCTCAGACGGACTGCCACACGTATTGAAAATAATTTTCACACATTCTAAGCAGCAACCACGTCATCTTTGCTATCATGTAGATCCTCTCATGAAAATAATAGAAGGCTCTGTTTTTTAAATGCGTGAAACCAAACAGAGAACTTTGATCCCCAAACCCTGCTTCTGATGCGGGAATACTTTGATACTCTTCTTTCCTGCAACGGAGACATTCTCGGGGGATACCGAATTTTAGGAGGAAATAAAAAAAGGGGAGAAATCTCCCCTCTGGTGGAGCCGAGGGGATTCGAACCCCCGGCCTCCGCCTTGCGAAGGCGGCGCGCTCCCAGCTGTGCTACGGCCCCACGCAAGATTGATTATAGCTCGAATTATCAAGGAATTCAATCTATCACGGAAAATCACAGGCTTGAAGGAATCCCTATCAGCTCTCCAAATTCAAACAGACTTAGATCAATGGAATGACACGGTTTGACAATGTAGGCCGTATCAATTCCATGTCCAGTTCCGCCAGAGGTGATAACCCAATCGCCGACTCTTATTAAGCCGGCATCGGCAGCCATAATCGCGATCTCTACGGCCACCTTCGTTCCCTGACCGAACAGCCGAAGAGCCGCCGCGAATACTTGAGGCGGATGAACACCGCCGTTTGCCTTGGCAAAGGCACCATCAATACCCCGGAAGAGATGAGTTGCCGTCAACAGCGAGTGCCTGCTACCGGTGTATTGCTTTCTGATGAACGGATCAAATTCATCGCCGTTTGGCTCCCTGAAACCCACGCTATGAGTAACAACGGTCAGTCTAACCGAATCGGGGACAAGATCAAGTGCAATTTCTGCGACTCTTCCGCTTGTTGAAGGCAGAACCACGTCCCTGATCTGCGTTTCCTCCGATCGCTCAAAAATCCTGTGAAGAAGAGTTCTAGTAGTCTCTTCATCACTCTTAGAGAAATACATAGTCATTCACTTATCACTCCCAATCAACTGTCTTCATCGTCTTTCTAATAATCTCTTCCTCCACGAGGAATGGAAGAGTAATCTGCTCGTTTCTTCTTCTCTCTTTGTTGAATTCCGAGGCAATCAACAAGGCATTTTCGTTTCTTGCCCAGGCTCTCCTTGCAACACCGCTCATAACATCCCAGGAAATAGATGTCTCTATTATCTCATCAACTCTCCGACTTCCATCGAGAACAAGTCCAAATCCTCCGTTTATTGCCTTCCCTATTCCAACTCCACCACCATTGTGAAGTGAGACCATGCTCATCCCTCGGGCCGCATTTCCTGCAAAGCACTGTGTTGCCATATCTGCCATGACATTACTTCCGTCCTTAATATTTGCAGTCTCCCTGAAAGGCGAGTCCGTTCCTCCGGTATCATGATGATCTCTTCCTATCATTACAGGTCCTATTTCTCCATTTCTAACCATGTCATTGAACTGCAGCGCAATAGCGCGCCTTCCGGCCGCATCTTGATAAAGTATTCTAGCCTGAGTGCCCACTACCAGTTTGTTCTTGTCGGCATCCTTTATCCAGATGTAGTTGTCTCTATCTTGTCCACAACGTTCTGGATCGATACATCTCATTGCGGCAGCATCTGTTTTCAGTAGATCTTCCTTTCTTCCGCTCAAGCACACCCAGCGAAAGGGACCGTAACCGAAGTCGAACAACATGGGGCCCATGATATCCTCAACATACGACGGGAAGATGAATCCGTCAGAAGTATCTACTCCATTTTTAGCGATATTCTTTGCCCCGGCATCAAAGACTGCCTTCATAAATGAGTTCCCGTAATCGAAGAAGTAAGTGCCCCCTTCTGCCAGCTGGCTGATGTATTCGAAGTGCTTAATGAGTGATCTATCAACAGCCTCCCTAAATCTGCGCTTGTCTGTTTTCAGGAGTTCTGTTCTCTCCTCGAATGTAAGTCCCTGAGGACAGTATCCGCCGTCGTACGGAGCATGACAGGACGTCTGGTCCGACAGAAGCTCAATGTTCAAACCTTTCTCAACCGCAAATTCCAGTAGATCGACTATGTTTCCGTGGAAGGCAATCGCATGACTTTCATTGTTCCGGGTCTTTCTTTCTGCCAGCTTAAAGGCCCTCTCGGGCTCTTCCACAACTTCATCCACCCAGCCCTGCTCCAATCTGGTCTGAATTCTAGAACGGTCAACTTCGGCAATAATTCCCACGCCGCCGGCTATCTTGACTGCCTTCCCCTGGGCTCCGCTCATTCCTCCGAGGCCAGAAGAAACAAATAGATGTCCGCGTAGATCACCGTCGTCTGCAATTCCCAGCTTCAGCCTTCCGGCGTTGAGAATCGTATTGAAGGTACCGTGCACTATCCCCTGAGGTCCAATGTACATCCAACCTCCTGCAGTCATCTGTCCGTAGTTGGCAACTCCCAGAGCCTGAGCCTTGATCCACTGCTCCTGGTTGTCGAACATACCCACCATAAGCGCGTTGGTGATAATCACCCTTGGGCTTGAAGTGCCCGATTTGAATAGACCAAGCGGGTGTCCGGACATGACCACAAGTGTCTGCTCATCGGTCAATTCTTCGAGATATCTCTTTATTAGTCTGTACTGCATCCAGTTCTGGCAGACCTGCCCCGTTTCTCCATAGGTAACTAGTTCGTAAGGGTAAAGGGCCACCTCAAAGTCAAGGTTATTGTCTATCATTACCTGGAATGCCTTACCCTCAATGCATTTTCCTTTGTACTGATCGATGGGATTTCCCGTTATCTCACCCTGAGGTCGATAGCGGTATCCGTAGATTCTTCCCATAGTCAGAAGCTCTTGAAGAAATTCGGGAGCCAGTCTGTCATGAAGTCCTGTCGGAACGTAACGAAGCGCATTACGCAGTGCAAGCTCAATTTCCTTTCTAGAGAGATTTAGTTCTCTTTTCGGTGCTCTTCGAATTCCTTGCCTGAAGACAGGATCGGGTGGCAAGCTCTCATCTAATTTGATTTCCATCGACTCGTACATATCACTTTCAGAAAGCAAAATCAATCCTCCTTTCTCAACAGTTATCTGTAGTGCTTAGGTAAACGCTCTTATTCATGAAAGCTCTACTGAACTCCGTAAACTCCCGTCAAAGAGTCCTTAAAAGGCTCCCAGTGAGGTGGAATGAAAGTAAATATCACAAAAACCACTCCGAGAACCACAAGCATCACTAATGGCAAAAGGATCATAATTCGACTGATTTCCACCCTCGAAGAAACATGATAAGAGACCAGCTGCCCTAGGGCCACTGCCGCCGCCATAAGAAGTATGTCGATAATCAAGACATGATGGATGAAGAGAGTGTAGAAATAAAAGCCTCCCAGAATAGTGCCGCACATGATATATATGCCCAGAGTCTTTCCAAGGATCAAGGACGGAATTCTGATCTCTTTGAACAGGAGGGCCTCAAGAACTAGAAGGAAAACTCCTGGAAGGAATATCATTTTCAGGTGCTCCCAGATACTTTCATTGACGGGAGTCAGGGCGCCAACTATAATATTGCCGTTACTCCATTCATAGACCATGTGGAGAAGAGCGCCAAGAAAGAATATGAAAAAGAAACCGAAGACCTCCCTTTGGAAAAACCTCATCTTGCTCATAAGAACCCCCGTTAGAGTTCCCGATTACCAGACGTACCCTTCTGTAATTTTGGACTTCACGATCCTAAGTTTCCTCGGAATATCTATCCCGTAAGGGCATCGCTCGTTGCATATGCCGCAGTCGGTACAGGCATCGACATCGGGAATCATTGAGTTGTATTCTGCAATACCCTGATCTTCGCTTCCAAACCAGTGAGCTAGTCTGTCCCTCAAGGCATAATCCGAAGCACTTCTGACTTTTCCATCTAGCATCTGCCTGTCGTAACGGCCCTCTGCAAGAAAAATACCGGGAATGTTTATTCCCTGAGGACATGGAAGGCACTTCATGCACTGCCTGCAAACGTAACCGCCAAGTTCTGGCGCCTCAAAAAAAAGCTGCTCGAGCTCTTCGGGAGAGAAGGGTTCTTTATCTATCAGCTTCAGATCTTCCTCTAGCTGATCGAGGGAGTTGATTCCACTGACGATGCACGAAACAGGTAT
>DSBT01000167.1 GCA_011045915.1 Mesotoga infera | reverse complement strand
CCAGTAACGTAGGTCTTCATTCAATTAGAACAGATCTACCGTGAACGCAAGGGCTTCTGATTATCAGCAAAGCACTATTTCGAATAACGAGATTGCTCTTTTCTTTCTTGAGAAAATATGGACAGACTCGATTATTTACACTCGCGTAATAGAGTTTTTCATGCAATTAGGACAGCCTGCCGTCATCGTTTCTCCGTCCTCCGAGAAGACCATATTTTACCCCACAAGTATTCTGAAGAAAAGGGGCGTTCAGATACGCCCCTTGACTTACGAATTGCTTCTCCTCAAATCACTTTATTCACTGTTCAAGAATCTGTGGCTCTCTATTCACTCTAGATACTATAGCTGCCTCATTCTCTTACTTCTGAGGCTGGTAGGTCAGATCAAGTCGTCTTTCTACCTTTGCGGACTCGATCATTGAACTCTCTGCCGCACACTTCATCGCTCAGATCGCGATTGCTGAGTCTTGGCCAAATTTCTCAGTCGATCTTTTCATGATAACGTTCGCCCCGTAGAGTAAACTACCTCTGTAAAGAGACGATGATTGTTGACAAGTGTTTGACAAAGCTCGTTCTGCAATCCGAGATCAATCAAAAAGTGAGAAATCAAAGTTTGCTGCTTTTCTTGAGAAACATAATGCATGTGATATCTGTAGGTTCTGCTCTTCAAGAGGATGTGAAATACTCACCGTTCATGTTAGTATTTATCTGGAGTATGGTGTGGAAAGCAGAGAAGTCTGTGAGGAGTGAAGAATGAAGAGTTATGATTCAAGAACCTATAACATCAATGACTTTGTGGAGTGGGATAGAATGGGGCAACTGGAGTTGAACCCTCGCTTCCAAAGACGGCCAGTATGGACTGATAAAGCAAAGAGCTTTCTTATGGATACAATTATAAGAGGGAAACCAATTCCAAAGATATTCATTCGGCAACGGATAAACGTAACTACGAAAAGTTCTACCAGAGATGTTGTAGATGGGCAGCAAAGGTTAAGAGCTATTCTCTCTTTTGTTAAGGATGGCTTCGTGATCAGTAAGACACAGAATGCTGAGTACGGGGGATTACAATTTAGTCAATTGCCAGAAGAGGTGCAATCCCAGATCCTCGCGTATGAGATTTCTGTTGACCTTCTCATTAACCTTCCTGATTCTGAAGTGCTTGATATCTTCAGTAGGTTGAATTCATATGCTGTATTGTTAAATGAGCAAGAGAAAATCAATGCTAATCACTTTGGCCCATTCAAGGTGTTGGCTGACAGAATTGGTCACAAATACAATGAATACTGGACAGGTCAAGGAATATTAACTTCAAGAAGCATTGTTCGTATGTTGGACGTCAACCTTGTCGCAGATTTGCTTATTGCAATGCTTGAAGGTATCAAATCCAAAAAGCAAATAAAGAGATTCTATGCGAAATATGAGAAATCGTTTGACCGTGACCCGATAGAACTGGAGGAAAGATTCGATAATGTTGTTGACTCGATTTCTTCGGTTTTTCCTGACGGTTTGGCAGATACAGAGTTCAAGCGTCCACATGTTTACTATTCACTTTTTACTACCTTCGCACATTGTCTCTATGGATTACCTCAGTTTGATGTCTCGAGAAAGGACATTTCACATGGCAACAAAGAGCAAATTAGGAATTCACTAGAGAGGGTTGAAGAGATTTTTGGTACTGATGATTTCGCAAATTTAACGAGGCTAGAACAGCAGTTTCTTCAGGATTGCAGAAGAGCTACAACTGATGAGGTTGTAAGGCAGAGAAGGTCTTCTTTTCTTCTGTCACTACTTCCTTAGGGTTACATCAAATGTCTTTGAAAGACACTTTCGTCGCATTTGAAATCGATATTAACCAATGTGACAATCTTATTTCTCACGCTCATCTTACAGCCTCTGACGGAAGCTTTCTGTTCTCGGAGATAGATCGGAAGCAGATTACAGCAGCAGCCTTCCTTAACATGTTTGTAGCTTGGGAGTCTTTCCTTGAAGCAGCACTGATTGCTTATATGACCGGGGAAACTAGTGAGACAGGAGTATCTCCTATTCGCTACGTATTTCCTCCTGATAAAGAATCAGCGAGACTAATGATTGTTGGAGCAAATAGATACTTCGATTACTCAAATCCTGATTCGGTGAAAAAGATTGCACTTCTTTTTTTCAAGAACGGCGTTCCCTTCGAACCGCATATAAGTTCAATTGCATCCGAATTGCACGATCTCAAGACAATGAGGAATTCGGCGGCTCATATCACTTCTACAACTCAGAAGGCTTTGGAGAGTCTTGTTACAAGAGTCCTTGGAAATCCAAAGCCTGGAATACATCTGTATGAGCTACTCCTAACCACTCTTCCAATCTCTTCATTGAATGACACCGTTTTCTCCTTCTACAAGACCATTCTTGTGACCGCAGCAAAGCTAATCTCTGAGTAAACGCCATCATTTTCAGGTCTCCATGATTTCCAATGAATAGGGCCTCCATTTTTGTTATAATCTTTGTTAAATCGGAAGATATGCGAAAGTCCGGTGAAGACGTTTGGAAATTCGTCGCTCCGCATTTTCTCCCAGAAAAATAGGGACATTATCATGTAAATATGGAAATGTCTATTACTCAACTGATATTCAAGTTCTCGACCACATCCTTAGTGCCAGTTAAGGATGAGCATCCTGGGAGTGATTGGGATTTGATGTATTTGCCAAGCAGGGAAATGCAGTACTTGGACAAATAGAAATCTTGATCCCGTAATCATCTGTTTGCCCTGTAGTGATAAAGTGATTCCATCAGCAACTTCCCCACTGATTGCAGCTAGAGATCGCTGAGTACTTAAGCAAAGTTCTCACCTAGTGTTGGACATGTAAATCCAGACCTTCTTATCAAGCTCATATAACGTCATTCCAAGAATTTCAGCAGCGCTTCGGTAGATTCCACTTACTTCTTGGTAATTTTTCGAAACAACGCCGGCCAATTCCAAAAACTTGAATAGATGTCTATCTACAGCTATTGTTTGAATTCCTGCTAGCATCTTTAAGTAATCTATGGTTTTCGGACCTATTCCTTTTATTTCAGAAAGCCTCTTGATGTTACCATCGTGTCTCATCCACACTGCAAGCTGTTCCTCATCTTGAATCGCGTTTTTGCGAAGAAGGCGAGTCAGTGCCCTTATTCGCTCCAGCTTTATAGAACTTTTCCAAGTTAGAAGCTCTGCGAGCGGTATTTTCCGCATGAGTTCAATGAAGTCGCAAGTAGTCCTGTAATCAGGAAATTCCTCTGCCAGTTTCTTAATGCGTGGATAGACCACGTATCTGTAGTTGATTCCCGCCTGCAAAACGGAATCAGAGATCGTCGCCCCCATATGGTAGTATGGTTTTCTGGGTGCAATGGTGTTGAGCTTGATCTGAGATACAAAGTTTGCCAGCTTTCCAACAGGTCCCTCACATCTGTCATCTTGCATGACTCATACTTCCTTCAACAGATCTCTCATCGCATTAATTCTGTCCACACAATTGGGACAGACTCCGCATGGATTTACGGAGTTAACCTGACAGGAGAAAGTCTCTGCGATCGGTGCTCCTAGCTCTACTCCAAGGTTAGCAACCTGTGTCTTAGACATTTCCCTATAAGGTATGTTGATCTTAACTGAGCCATATTCTTCAAGCATTGCTTCTAGTTGGGTAAAAAACCTAATAGAGCAATCTATTTCTTTCGCATGATTACTATTAATGAATGCGGCATACACATTTCGTATCCCTATTGACTGAGCATATGCGGATGCGATTGAAAGAAACAGAAGATTCCTATATGGTAAGTACAAGTCTGGCGGAGCAACTTCATCAAACCACAAATCTGCTTCCACTATCATCCTCGATTTTGATTCTCTAAAAATGTCTACAATGCTAATTAATGTGATGTTCTTCATGAAAGCTTTCGGAGCAACCCTTTTGAGTGTCTCATATTCTTTCTTCATACAATGTTGGCCATAATCAAGAAAGAGCAAAATAAGGTTTGCTCCTTGTCTTGCAAGATCATATGCCAACACTGTTGAGTCCATTCCTCCAGATGACAACAACACACCATTACAATCTGTCATGAGATCATCTCCTTCTCAAGCACAAATAGGTTGATTTGACAACTTCCTCCAATGACTTGCACAGATAATCGGGAGTATACTTCAAAAACAGGTTATTGCAGTACCCGAACGGATCATAAACAATTGTGGGTTTGCCTGAGTGCTTAAACATGCCTAATTCAACAAGTGTGCCCGGATCATTGTATAGTAGAACAGCAATAAGCAAATCACATGAATCGAGAAGTTCAATATCTTTGAAGAATAAGCTCAGTTGCTCTTCTTCACTAAACGAATCGGATGCAAGTCCATTCTCCCTTATCGGCAAATGAGTCCTGAAATTATGATAGATGAGACAATCATTAAGTTCTTCGAGGGGGCCTATGTCGATTGAAGGAAAGTCCGGTGCAGACAAGTAGATATTGCTCTGACCTCGCTCTTCCCAAGACAATCGAACACCATCTAGCGCGGTGTACCCAACGATATTCTTGAGCGCTGGTACAGCGTTTTCTCTGAACCTCTCAAAACTCATTGTCTCTGCATATTTGGAAGCCACAAAAGCAGCCAATCTCATCCTGTTCTCAATATTGGCATCGGCAACCCTGCTGATGAAAACTGAATTATAGACATCTCCAAATTCCTACTGAGTGCATTATGTTAGTATGATAAGCAGGAGCTTCGAACTGTATCCCAGAATCTCGATCGAAGCAAGAAGAGCCACCACGGTTCTCTTTCAGCAGAAACCTTTCAATATCGAATGATTTGAAGTATTCAATTATTCCGTCCCAAGATCCTTCACATTGATTCTTGAAATGTTCACTAGATGTAGACAAAATCGCGGTGTCGACTCTTCTTCGGATGCCTCCCATTATTGCTTTGCTGTCATAGTGAAAATCAATATGGACTTTTCCCTCAAAAGCATTAATGGAATCCAACAAATCAGCGGAATCATATCGTCCTGGGTACACAAGAATGTCTGTCGGATTGATTCGCTCAATGCTACTCGCCAGATTTACAATATCACAGTATTTGGCCTCTTTCCTAAGAATATTACGATAACCTTGATTCCCAGCTTCCTTTGATTCCTTCACGAGCATTACGTTAGGT
>DSBT01000166.1 GCA_011045915.1 Mesotoga infera | reverse complement strand
GTCGTGAGCCATACGCCGACTATTGTAAGGAGAGAAGAGATGAGAGTCATTTCCGTCAAAGCTGTTAGGAAGAGAGCGATGGCCGCAAAAACCAGAGGTATCCAGCGAAGCGTCTTCATTCGCGACCCCTTCCCTCCGCTCTTGACGGGAAGGTAGATTTCTCTTGCCCGCGGCAAGATTCCCTTGAGCAGTATCCCAACGCCTGTGCCGACCATCAAACCTATTCCGAGGCTATCTTTGAAAGCCGTCGCAGAACCGACATCAGCGAACCATCCGGCTGCGACTCCGACGGGGATCAAGAAGAAGTAGCTTAGGACAGCTCCAAGGAACCACACTCCCGTGAAGAGCGGTCCGATTATGTAACCTATGCCGACGGCCATAGGGGAGATCCACATTCCAAAGAAGATGTTTCTTGAATACAGCCGAACCGAAGACCACGCGGAAGGAATCCATCCCAGCCCGTCCCTTACCGCGACAAATACAGCAGCGGCTCCCATGGTGGAAAAGAGGTACTTTGCTTTCTTCCCCCCTTTGTCACCGGCAACGACTGTCTCGTAGGAAGCCAAACCCATGGGAAAGGGCAGCTTCTCTTTCTCAATGAAATAACGCCTAATCATTCCTGTGAAAACTACTCCCAGAATAGTGCCTGCCAGTGTTACGACCAGCAGAGACAGGAAACTAACATCCGAGGTAGCCTCAAGAATCCAGATGCCCGGAACTGTAAAGGCCAGTCCTCCTGCCACCATTGCTCCGGAAGACATGGCAGTATGAGTAACGTTTATCTCGTTCAGGTTAGTCCTGCCCAAGGCCTTGAGTATTGCCAGCGACATTACTGCTACAAAAATGGTCGGCCAGGGAAGAGCCCCCATTCTCAAGGCCACGTACATTGAACTGGTTGTGATAATTATCGATCCGAGCGCCCCAATGACCAGGCTCCTTAAGCTCAGCTGCTTTGAATTACCCTTTTCCAGGGACACTTCAGTGTTCTTCACGCTCTGATCCTCCTGTGAACCGACGAAAGAAAAGACCCGGGCAGCCTTTTCAATACAGACGAATCTCTACGAGATTTACTTCAAAGAGAAGACGCAGGTCACTTTTCAGAAGTATCGGTCGGATCGATTCCTATCGAGTTGAGCCACTTGATGGCAATCCTTCTCAAATTCTCGCCTTCGAATTCAAACCATGCATCCTTGTATTCTCCGTGATGTTCGAGAAATGTGCGGAACTTAGAGAATGCGCCTCTTCCCGAAATCTCGTAATAGAATTCATCCCTGACGCTTTCTTCTACTCTTGTGTAAATGAACTCTTCGATCAGTGCGAATTTTTCCTCTGGTGTGATCCACGGTATGTCCGCATATCTTTCCGATTGATCGCCGCAGAACAAGTCATAATAAGTGTACAAATCTTCGATTTTCATCCAAGAGTACTTCAGAAGGTCGTCAGTTATCTCTTATCTTTCAATCTCGCAGTTCACCAATTCATTCGGGAAACAATCTTCTTGATAGAAGATGGTCTCCCCTGTCTCCGTATCCAGATAGGAAATCGCGTCGTACTCTCTCTGGTCAATATCCATCAAATTGACCAACATATCGATGTCGATCGGCAGTCTCTTCATATTGCTTCACCATTATGGGCAAACCTGTATTCCAGTCAAGTTGTTTTGCCCGGTACCAGTTTACAACATTCTGGTTTTGACACGAAAGTCAAAATGATTCAACTCCGAGACGCTTCCGAAAAACCTTGTTTCCAAAGTTATTTTCGCAATCCCTTCGCCAGTTTTCCTCCTGTGAACTGAAGAAGCTGGCTGATCGCCACGAGAACGATCACTGCGTACAGAACTACATCCCACTGGAACCGGTAGTAGCCATAGTTGATCGCCAGCTGACCGAGACCTCCGGCTCCGACTGCTCCCGCTATGGCGGTGTAGGTTACGAGATTGATCAAGAGCACGGTTATGTTGCCTATCTGATCGGGCAGTGTTTCCGGTATCAGAACCTTTGTGACCATCTGCCACTTGTTCAATCCCATTGAGTTTGACGAATCGATTATTCCCGAAGGCACGGCGTTGAAGGAATTCTCTGCAAGCCTTGCCATGAAAGGTATAGCTGCGATAGTCAGATTGAAGATTGCGGCATTTGGCCCGATTATCGTCCCCATTACGTTTTTCGTAACGGGAATAAGGAGCAACACGAGAATAATGAAAGGTATTGATCTGAAGATATTTACCAGCAGATCGAGCAGCGCATAGAGGGTCTTCAACCTTCGCGATCTTGAACAGAGGTAAAGACCTACACCTAGCGGAATACCGAAAAGAGTTGCCAGGAAACCGGAGAGAAGAAGCATATATAGGGTTTCGAGGGTCGCATTGAATATTTGTGAGAACATCAGCCGACCTCCTCGAGAAAGAAGACGGAGTCCCTAAGTTTCTCTATGAACAGATCCTGTCTTTGCCCATCAATTGCGATGATCATTGTTCCGAAGGGCCCGTTCTTCAGCTCTTCTATCTTTCCGTATAGAATGTTGATCATTATATCGTACTCCCTCGCTATCTCCCATAAAACGGGTTCGTGGGTTCGCTCGCCCCAGAAAAGCACTCTCAAGAGCCGCTTCTGCCCCGAAAGAACGCTTGTTTCCAGCTCGAGAGGGCTTCCAAAGTCACTCACTTCATTGTTCTCGATCTTAACGAAGAATTCGTGCGTAGGTCCGAAGAAGTGCAGCTTCCCATTCTGCAAATACGCGACTCTGTCACAGGTTCTCTTGATGACGTCCATATCGTGGGTTACGACCGCGAAGGTGACACTGCGTCTTTCATTGAGATTCACTACGAGATCGAGAAGTCTGCCCGTAGTCCTCGGGTCGAGCGCGGAAGTGGGCTCGTCTAGAAGAATCAGCTTTGGATCCATTACGAGAGCGCGGGCGATCGCCGCTCTCTGCTGTTCGCCGCCGGAGAGCTGCGAAGGGTAGGCGCTCAGCCTGTGATCCAGGCCTAGCTCCGAAACG
>DSBT01000165.1 GCA_011045915.1 Mesotoga infera | reverse complement strand
TCTTCACTACTCACTGTTCCCTTCTCTCCAGATAGTTCTCCAAGAAATCTATCAGTAGCATCTCTCCACTCCGGAAGTCCGTATCCGATCGTTTCCTCCAACGGGAAAGTATCCATGGCAGAGAATTCCGGTCTTTGGGCCGCTGTTTTGAATCCCGAGCTCTTCGCTGGAATCAATCTGCCTTTCCAGCCAGAAAGCTCCAGTATGTATTTAGCCCAGTCGTATCTGCTGCAATAACCACTATTAGCCATATGATATATACCGTAGCATCCCGTTGACAGAAGATCCAAAATTCCCTTTGATAGATCCACTGTATAAGCCGGAGAGGATATCTGATCGTCGACGACCTTCAGTTCATCCCTCTCTTTCGACCATTCGAGAATCTTCTTGACGAAATTAGTGTTTCCGATACCAAAGACCCAGCTAAGTCGAACAATGAAACAGCGATTCGTGAAAAGTGAGACGAGCTGTTCGCCATATAGCTTGCTTTGCCCGTATTTTGACAACGGCGTTGGCTTATCCCATACGAAGTAAGGACTTTGCTTCTTTCCGTCAAAAACATAGTCCGTGCTGAAGTGCATGAGAGGAATTCCTAGTTCGCTAGCAGCTATCGCGAGATTCTTTGGGCCGATAGAGTTGACCAAAAACGTGTTCTTCCAGTCATCCTCGGCCCTATCTACCGCGTTGTATGCGGCACAGTTAATAATTGCGTCAGGAGTTGTTCGTAGAACGGCTTCTCTTACAGATTTGAGATCGGTAATGTCAAGGTGGCAAAACTGACTAGCAGATTTGCAGTTTGGCAGATTAGGATTTGGCTCGTGACTTGTGACTCGTAGCTCGTCGAAGGAATCACTCATTCCACGTGTTACCCGCGGCGCTCCACGTGCAATGAAATCCGTAGCAACATAGTCAACGCGTCTTCTGTCACATTCTTTCTGAAGGTCCTGACCCAGTTGGCCGTTGGAACCAGTTATCAGGAGTCTCATAAATACCTCCCTTAGTTAATTAGCAGATTGCTAATTGAGCTCGTGGCTGGTAGCGCGTGGCACGTAGAAAGAGCTAAACACACAGGACTACGGGCTACGTGCAACGAGCAACGTGCTAATGAAACTAATCTTCAAATCTGCTAAACTTCAGCTCCTTAAGCGTGGGCCACTTTTTGTCTTTTTCGGACAACAAAGGCTCATCTATGCCATACTCTCGAAGCGGCCATCTAATTCCGATTTCTCTGTCATTCCAAATAATCCCCGCTTCATCCTGGGGATCATAAAGCGTCGAACACTTGTACAGGAAATCCGTGTCCGAAAGCGCAAGAAAACCATGTGCAAAGCCTTCAGGGATAAACACTTCCAGCGCGTTCTCCTCACTCAGAACAGCACCATACCATTTCCCATAAGTATCGGAATCTCTTCTCAGATCAACAGCTACGTCAAAGACGCTTCCCCTAGCGACTATGATAAGTTTGGCCTGTGGCTTCCTCACCTGATAGTGTAAGCCCCTTAGAGTGCCTTTTTTCGATCGTGAATGATTGTCCTGAACGTAAATCTTCGGAATGCCAATTTTTTCGAATTCTTTCTCATTGTAGGTTTCTCTGAACATTCCCCTCTGATCACTAAATACAGAAGGTCGTATTAAACAAAGACCCTCGAATGAGGTTCCGATTATCTCGAACTTCGACATTCATACCTCCCCGACAAATCAAGAACCACTCCATTTTGAAGTCCACTTTTTAGTGAGCACACATCACTAACTGGCAATCGAACTCTCCCTGTCCACACTTTCCAGTTAAGCACATCAGCGGATCTATTCAATGCGCCTTCGCACAACCCTGAATCCGTAGGATCATCTTCCAGTAGATATTGAATCTTCTCCACTTACTCATGGTGGTTATCGGGAAAATCAAAGAGAAAACCCGAAAATCCAACATTGACGGCTTCCCCCAGTCCTCCGGGTCTGGTAGCAAGAGCTGGATGAACGAAGGCAGCAGCCTAGCCGAGTACGATTCCAAAGCATTCAGCTCTTGTGGGGAGGATGAAGAAGATAGCCTCCTCGTACAGTGAGTGGAAGGTCTCTGGTTCATCTTTTTTCGACTTGTCAAGAAAAAGTATTACCTTCATTCTCTTGTCATAAAATTTGTCTGAAGGAACACGCCCGCAAACAGGTAGGCAAGTCTCTACTCACCTGCTGTTTAGTTCTTTCATAGCCATATATGCAGTCTCTCCGCCCTTTATCTTCCAGTCGACGCCGATGAAGAGTAATCTTATTGGCTGCGTCAAACTTCTTGAGCGACCACTCTCTCTATGTGTGGCGGTAGTGATGTTCAGTCCAATCGTATTACAGTCACCTAGAGGGTACTGAATAGTCATTCAGGATAGACTTCTCTGCCCAGTGAGAAGACACTCTTATTCTCTTTGCGACACAGAGAGCTTTCCTTTCAATCAGGTTTCCGGCTTCAATGGAAGATTTCGAAAGATTCGAGAATCTCTCGCAATAATCGACCATCAGGTTGAATGTTGCTTCGGAGAGATGAATCATCGGTTGTATGGTCTTAAGAAAGGCGATTTCAGCGCTTGCAGCGGGTGCAAAGACAAGGTCAAACTCCCTTTCTCTGAGCTTTCTCCGGACGTATTTTGAGCAAATACGAGAGTAAGATACGCTGTGTTTAGAAAGAAATCGCTTTCCTGTGAGCTTTCCCGATACGTTACATTTTCGAAGAGACAGTTTCTTCAGTTTGCTCAAACTGGGGCAGATAGGTTCTGCATCTGGAAAGGATTTCAGACCTGCGAACATGTGACTTGGAGTTCCGGACCGTGACGCAATAATGGTAAGATCGTTTGAAGTGACGAACGTGATTTTGAGTCTCAAGATTCATTCTCCAGCAGATCCATAAGATATCGTCCGTAACTGGAATTATTGTATGATTTCGCAACAAGATCGAGCTGCTTTCTATCAATGAAGCCCTTTCTGAAAGCAATTTCCTCTATACATGCTACATAGAGACCCTGACGCTTCTGAACTGTCTCCACAAAGCTTGCAGCTTCAAGAAGGCTCTCGTGTGTTCCGGTATCTAACCAGGCAAAACCTCTTCCAAGTGTCTCGACCTTGAGTCTGCCGGATTTCATGTACTGAATATTGACATCAGTAATTTCCAGCTCTCCTCTAGCAGAAGGAGTGAGGTTCTTTGCTATTTCCACGACATGATTATCATAGAAATAGAGACCGGGCACCGCGTAATGGGATTTTGGGTTCTTCGGCTTTTCTTCAATAGAAACTGCATTTCCCGCTTCGTCGATCTCAACCACTCCGTAAGCTCCTGGATCCTTCACATGATAACCGAGGATCAAGGCCCCTTCATCGATTGATGAAGCCCTCTTAAGAATGCCCGACAGTCCCTGGCCGTAGAAGATATTGTCACCAAGTATCATGGCGACATTGTCCGATGATATGAATTCCTCCCCAATAAGAAAAGCATCGGCAAGCCCTCGGGGAATCTCTTGTGCTGCGTAGGAGAAGGAGACTCCCAGTATGGAACCATCGCCGAGAAGCTTTTCAAAGAGCGGAAGATCGTAAGGAGTTGAAATTACAAGTATCTCCCGTATGTCAGCAAGCAATAAAACCGAGAGCGGGTAAT
>DSBT01000164.1 GCA_011045915.1 Mesotoga infera | reverse complement strand
CGCTCCGCCACTTAAGTTCTTCAGAATTTTCGAAATCACTATCTGATCCTGTTATGGATATTATCGAATTTCATAGCGATAAGAAGCTTTGAACCCATAAACGGTTCTATTCATTCGGAAAAGTCGCTCATTAATCATCATGGGAAATTGCCTCAAGATAACCAGACAGTATAATAAACTTAGTTTCTTCACTGAAGAAAGTAAGATTGAAGAGAAATCCATACACACTAATAGTGGGTGCGCAAATGAAGAAGAAGGCTAGCAAAGAACTAATGAAGGACATAAATTTCAGAGTCATTCTAAGAAAGATCTTCGAAAACGGCGAAATTTCCCGTGCCTCTCTCGCTAAGACCACCGGACTTTCTGCCGCTACTGTAAGCAAGATTGTTAGCGAGCAGATGGACGCGGGCATCGTAAGTGAAGTCGGTTCTGAGATCTCAACCGGTGGAAGGAAACCGATTCTACTTTCGATCAATCCCTCATTCAAAATTGTATTTGGTGTCAAAATCGGTCTTGGTTACATAAACCTTGTGATTACGGATCTCAACGGAAAACTCCTCCTTTCGGGTATTGAACAGACAGAACCTCAAATACGGCCGGAGAAAGTTGTTGAGCTTGTGGCTGGCAGCCTAGATAGAATGAGAAGATCGCTGGCTATGCCTGCCGATAGGTTGCTGGGAATTGGCTTGGCCGTTTCAGGAGTCGTTGATCCGGTTGCCGGAATTGTGAGAAATTCCTTTCTGCTGGAGTGGGAAGATGTTCCGATCAGACAGCTTATTGAACAAAGAGTGGGAGCAAAGACCTATGTCATGAACGATGTGGATTCGTTTTCCCTCGCTCAGATGTGGAAGGGAAAAGCTCGTAATTACAGAAATGCAGTTTTCATTACTCTTGGCTCTGGCGTCGGCGGGGCAATCTTTCTGGAGGGCAACCTCTATTCCTCTAGAGGAGGGACAGGAGAGATCGGGCATATGACGGTAGTAAAGGACGGCCGAAAGTGTACCTGTGGAAGCAGGGGTTGTCTTGAGGCCGAGGCATCATTTGAGGCTTTGGCGAATGATATCTGGAAGTTTTCGAAGACTCGTGAGGTACAGAGGCTGTACGAAGAAATGAAGAGAACTGAGTCGTCAGAACTTGAATTCATAAGAGAGGCTCTTCGTATTGAAGGGTCGATGGACGAAGCCTTCAGAAATTACTCTGAGATAATCGGTATTGCTTTGAAGAATGTAGTAAATATATTCGCTCCAGAGTACATATTGATCGGCGGAGAGGCTCTGGAATTCAAAGATCATTATCTAAAGGAATCAATTGAAATATGTAAAGTGAACTCCTTTGGAAGAATAGTACAGGGAGTTACATTTGATATTGACGAAATGGGTGAACTGGCATGGGTATTGGGAGCAGTATACAGAGTCATTGAGGATACATTGTTCACGGTTTCCACATCACTTACTGGGGAGGTTTTAGAATGAAAAAGCTGTTGCTTGTAGTTCTAGTTATTCTCATTGCAGGTATGGCGCTTGCAGTAGAAGAGATTACTTTCTGGCATTCCTATAGCACTAATTCCGGAGAGTACAATCTTCTTACCGAGAAGATAATTCCGGAATTTGAGAAGTCGTTTCCAGAAATCAAAGTTAAGGAGACTCAGGTCAACTATGATGACATGAGACAGCGTTTGATTGTTGGTACAGCAGCGGGGGCGCTTGGAGATGTAATCAGAATGGACATAATCTGGGTTCCGCAGTTTGCAGACATAGAAATGCTAGTGCCCGTCGATGTAGTATTCGCAGAGGAATTTGACGAGATCGAGGACAGTTTTCTTCCCGGTCCCCTTTCAACCTGCGAGTGGAATGGACACTATTACGGACTTCCTCTGGACACCAACACTCAAGTACTATTATGGAACAAGAAACTCTTCGAAGAAGTCGGACTGAGTGAAGGCCCAAAAACAATGGAAGAGTTCGTCGAGTTCGCAAAACTGCTCACCAAAGACAAGGACGGCGATGGTCAGATAGATCAATGGGGCTATGCTGACAGCGGTCTCGGTCCGTGGAATTCGATCCCCTGGATTTACAGTTTTGGTGGGTACATACTGGATCAGACAAACCAGAAGGCAGAAGGCTTCGTCAATTCTGAAGGAAGCATCCAGGCGCTCCAGACTTTCAAAGATCTCCGTGACGCTGGCTTCATAGCCGACACAATAGTTGGTGGCGGCGGAATTGGCACTTTCGAAGGTTATGCTGAGGATATATACGCCATGATTCTTGCAGGACCTTGGGCATGGCCAATAATCAAAGGACAGTATCCTGACGCCGAGATAAACGCTGTGATTTTTCCTGCGGGAGCCGGAGGATCGAGATCCGTTGTTGGGGGCGAGAATATCGTCATTACCGAGACTTCAGAACATAAAGAGGCCTCTTGGGAATTCGTTAAGTACATGACCTCTTACGAAGTGCAGAAGGCTTTTGTGGAAGTCAGTCAAATGCCCGTCTTGAATTCGCTCGTTGAGGATAAGGCAATAATAGAACATCCCTACTTTCAGGTTTTCATGCAGCAGCTGAAAACGGCCGTTGCAAGATCTCCACATCCTGGCTGGAATCAGATCAACGACATAATGGACCAAGCCTGGCAAGATGTAATAGTTGCAGATTACGACGTGAAAGAATCGCTGGATTACGCCGCAGAGCAGATCGAAGAGGTAATAGCCGAGTACGAATAAGTGATCTTTTCCGGGTACGGAGAGGCTTTTCTGGGCCTCTCCGTGTTCTGTTAGAGGTGAAGAGGTTTGAAGAGAACGACGAGAAGGAAGTTTGCCGGTTTTCTATTTGTGCTTCCCGGCATGATGGCTTATCTGGTCTGGACAATCTATCCGATTCTTAATGGCTTCTATATGAGCCTTTTCAAGTGGAACTTGAATCCAAAGATTCCCAACGACTTCATCGGGCTGGAGAACTACATAGAGCTTTTTCAGGATTCACAGTTCTACGTAGCTCTAGTAAACACAATCAAGTACGCCATAATAACTGTTCCTTTTCAGATGGTTCTTGGACTGCTTGTTGCTTTGCTTCTAAATAAAGGAATGAAGGGACAGACGCTCTTCAGGCTTTTATTCTACCTTCCTGTCATAACCTCTTGGGTAGTCGTATCGGTCCTTTTCCAGTATCTATTTGCGACCCGCGGAGGTATTGTGAACTTCATCCTCAAAGATGTTTTTCATCTTATCAAGACAGATATAAAATGGCTAGCACAGACCTCCACGGCCATGATACCTATCTATGTTCTTGGAATCTGGAAGGGTATTGGTTGGACGATGCTAATCTTTCTCGCCGGCCTGCAGAGCATTCCAAAACAGCTCTATGAAGCTGCCAGGATAGACGGAGCGAACAGCTGGAAACTTTTCACCAAAGTCACGGCTCCCCTTCTCCGTCCAACGTTCGTATTTCAACTAGTTATGCTAACCATTGGCGGCTTCAACGTCTTCCTCTCTGTCTTCATTATGACCGGGGGAGGTCCACGCAACTCTACTCATGTTCTTAACACATACATGTTCAAAGAGGCATTCGAATACTTCCACTTCGGTTATGGGGCGGCTATAGCCGTTGTCTTCTTCCTAATGGTCTTCACAATATCGCAGTTGCAGCGCAGATTCCTGAAAAGGGAACCCTATTGAGGTGAGTCACTTGAAGAAGATAATCACGAGCATCATAATCTACGTTTCGCTGATTCTAGGCGCAGTTATAATGTGTTTCCCCTTCTACTACATGATCATCACTTCGCTCAAAGAATCGGCATACATATTTACTATACCGCCTCAACTCGTTCCCGATCCCGCAACGCTGAAAAACTACGTTTCAGTGTGGATAGAGGCAGACTTCAAACTCTACTTCTGGAACAGCGTGAAAATAACCGTACCGGCGGTATTGTTGAATGTATTTCTCTCTTCTCTCACTGCGTATGGTTTCGCGCGGTTCAAATTTCCCGGAAAGGAGCTATGGTTTTCTATTCTGATAGCAACTCTGGCAGTTCCGGGGCTTCTGCTAACTATACCCCAGTTCGACATGGTAAGAAGAGTGAAGTTTCTAATGGACAATCCACTTACAATTATGCTGACAAGCGGTATAGGAAGCGTTGCCTTCAATGCGTTCTTTTTGAGAGGTTTCTTTGAAGGGATTCCAGTTGAACTGGAGGAGGCCGCCGAACTGGATGGATGCAATGCGTTCAAGACTTTCTGGAAGGTGGCAATGCCTATGGCCAGGCCAGCCCTGGCAACACTGGTTATTCTATCTTTCATGGGAGTCTGGGACGACTATTTCTGGCCTTCACTCATTCTAAGAGAAAGGAGCCAGTGGACGTTGCCAATCGGCATTCTTGGATTTAGAGCTCAGCATAGCGTTCAGTGGCATCTATTATTCGCAGGTACGATGATTGCAATCCTTCCCGTACTAGTCATTTATGTCGTCTTCCAAAAATACTTTGTGAAAACGGTAGCCGAAGGAGGACTCAAGTTATGAGCGACGTTAGACTCTTCAGTCTCTTCCTAGAAACGATATCTCTGGGGTGAAACGACTCAGGCAACTGGAAATTAGTATGATTCTAGTCTTGAAGAATGTGAGGAGGACCCGGATGAATCTGCTTGAACAATCCATAAATACAATAAAGAAATACCAGACAACCTGCGGTTCGTACATTGCCTCGCCTAGCTTCTCACAGTATTTATACTGCTGGTTTAGGGACGGATCCTTCATTGCCGACGCGATGAATCTAGTAGGAGAAAATAAGTCCGCAAAGTCCTTCTTCGATTGGGGGATGAGAGTAATATCTTCGCAAGAAGAGAGAATCTCTAAGATAGTAGATAGAAGAGAAGAGATTACTCAAGAAGAGCTGCTGCCTACGCGTTATCTTCTCGACGGGAGGCTCACCCTTGACGAGTGGCCTAACGCACAGAGCGACGGATACGGCACTTTTTTGTGGGCGCTGGCAAGGTGTCCCGATAGAGAGTTCATCGAAGAACACCGCGATTCTATTGAACTCATAACGCACTATTTAGAGAAGGTGTGGAAGATTCCCTGTTTCGATGTCTGGGAAGAATCGGAAGAAGCCATTCATACATCCACGCTCCTTTCAATAGCTGCCGGCTTGAAAGCTTCAGAAACTGTGTTGGGAATAAAAACAGTCTGGAGGGAGGTAGTTGATTTCATTCTCAGATGGCTCACCGCAAATGGGAGGTTCGTGAAATCAACTTCAAATTTTGGAGTAGATAGCAGCCTCTGTTGGGCATCCGCCCCTTTCGGCCTATTCGATAACGAAAATCCTTTAGTAATCAACACTGTTGAGGAGATCGAGCGAACACTTGTGTTTGATGGGGGCGCAAAACGGTATATTCAAGATACATACTACGGAGGAGGGAGCTGGATTCTTCTATCGGCCTACCTTGCCCAGTGGTATGCGGGCACGGGCCAAATCGAAAAAGCGAGGGCGGTCATGAGCTGGATTGAAAGCAATGCAAACCAAAACGGGGAATTGCCTGAACAAGTCCCGGAGCATCTTCTGGATGAAGAAATGTACAGACCATGGGTTGAAAGGTGGGGAAATATCGCCTGTCCTTTGCTCTGGTCGCACGCAGGCTATATAAGTCTTTCAAAGGAGCTTTCAAGAAAATTATGAAAGCCAAGCTGTTATTCTTGGTCGTTGCTGTACTTTCGACCTTTTTGGGAGGTGCGGAAATGGATGTCAATTTCAATAAAGCTTTCTACGAGCCTGGAGAGTTGCTCATTCTGCAGGTGAAAGGCATGGATCGACCAATGGATTACACAGTCAGCGTGTCGAGAAATCTTGTGCAATGTGTTTCTCTTTCGGGCAGCGTTTCTCATGAAAATCCTGTGATCGAGATTTCTCTTCCCTATGAAAAGGGAGGGTATGGCCTAGACGTGACCTTCGACAATAATTTGACTATAAGCAGGGGGTTCTCGATCCTTGATAACTGGCTTGAATCGCCAAGATACGGTTTTCTCACGGAATTCTATTCCGATAGAATTGACATAGAAGTGAACATGGATTATCTGGCCCAATACCACATCAACGGCCTGCAATACTACGACTGGATGTACGATTACGGAAAGCTCGTCTATGAAGAGGGGACAGTATATAAGGACGCATGGCAAAGAGTTAGAGAGATCTCTACAGATGTTATAAGAGACTTAATAGATGCCGGACATAGGAGGAACATATTTTCCATGGCATATGTTGCGCTCTACGCTGTAACGAGGGAGCTCGGCGAAATGAATCCTGACTGGTTGCTTTATGAAAAGAAGGGCGATGAATGGAACGCTGTAAGTTTCTACGAAAGGATTCTGCTCGCTGATAACAGAGCATCTTCCGGCTGGACGGCCTTTTTGCTTGAAGAGTGCGCCAAGACCATAGATCTGGGTTTCGACGGAATCCATCTGGATCAATATGGCTATCCGAAAGACAACGAGTCCTTCACGCTGGAAGGAGAACACTACAAGCCTTATAAGACTTCATTGGCCTTCATGGAATTCTTCGACTCTCTAAGGGGCAAAGTTGACTCCAAGGCCGTATTCTTCAACTACGTGAACAACTGGCCCAAGGAGATACAGGATAGAGCAAATCTAGATGTAGTGTATATTGAACCATGGGAGTCGTGCAACACTTATGCTGACCTCCATGCGATGATAGTTGACGCGAGAAAACGAAGCGGGGGCAAACATGTGATTCTCGCAGCATATATAAAAGGAGCAGCTGAAAACTCGATTCTTCTTGCAGATTCATTGATCGCAATCAGCGGAGGAAGAAGGCTTGAAGTAGGGGAGTTCATGAGAATTCTTTCGGGTCCGTATTTTCCCGGGGCAGATGTTGCAACGGAATCCCTTCTGAATACGCTGAGAGACTATTACGACTTTCAGGCAAGATACGAAGACTTTATTGAAGGGGACTTCATTGATGGTGAAGAACTAACTGTTGGAACGACTTGCAGCAGTACACCTCAAGCTAATTCAGTGTGGCTTACTGCGAAGAAATCCGACGCTGGCATAATGATAAATCTAGTGAATCTCACTGACATACGCTCCGATCTCTGGAGAAGAAGACAGAGAAGACCAAAGTTCCTGGAAAATTTGAGTTTGAACATTCCAAGAGCATGGGTTTCCGGAGGAGCGGCAATATACTTCTGCTCGCCCGATGGTTTCCTAAGACAGATACGACTAGAAGCTCACCCGGAAGGCGATCACGTTTTAGTGAAGCTCCCACAATTGAGATTCTGGACATCAGTTCTTATCGTTGAGCAATGAAGAGGACGGGCATTCTTCCTCTCCCCCATTGTGGACTCAATTATATGCTTGCGTCAACAGTCTTTTGCATGAGTTTGCGATAAGTTGTTCAAGTTAGAGTACATGGAGAAGGACTTCATTCTTAAAAGCTCTGCAGAAGCCAGTTTTCCCAATTAGTGACTAGAAAAGATTAAGTCATGACTCTCTTTAATGCAGTCTAGAATCATCCGCCGCAGAACAGTCTATCTTTCTCGTAAAGCCTTTCCTAATTCAACTAACCTTGTCATCCCTCAGAGCCTTCCTGAGTAGAGAGCCATGAATCCCCGATTCTGTCATCCCGTAGAGCCAGCGCTGGAATCCACTCACTTAGCCTGCCCTGAAAATGTTCTGTTCAGGGTCATCCCGTAGTGGTTCTGTATGGGATCTGGTCTTGAAAGCGCACCAAAGATCGATATTCTGGCCAGGTACGCGCCAGAATGACATTTGGGGAATGATGTCCGTGAGATATTCCGATAGAGCCTGCCCTGAAAAGCTTGTCCCAATGAGCCTGTCCTGAAATGATCCTGTTCAGGGATCCTGTTCAGGGCAATTGCACGGAATCTGGCCTTGAAGATCCGCTGCACGCTTAAAAGCGGCGAACCCGCTGATCGCTGTGAAATACGGTAACCGTTGACCGTGCAAGAGGAAAAAAACGTTTCTTCGTTCCAGAGCAAGGATCTGTTCCTCGTT
>DSBT01000163.1 GCA_011045915.1 Mesotoga infera | reverse complement strand
TTGATGAGTGGAATCATTAGGTACATCTTGCTTTTCTTTCCCGCCATTAGAAGATTTCCCTTCCTAATCAGTATGAGAATAATAGAATCGTTGATCCTCGAAAGAGCTGACTGCAGCTTTCTTGGATCCACCTGGATCACAAATTCCTCCCCGCCGAAGGACGCAATTTCACAGTCATACCTTAGGCTGCCGGCCTTGAGAAACAACTTGAGCTTATTTCCGTCTGATATCATAAGAACCGAAAAGCCGCGCCTGGATAGCCTTGTGATCTTTCGTAAAGCAGAAAGGAGGGCTTTTCTCTGCACGCCGACTCCCGAGGCTGTCTCACTGAAGAGAAAAGATGGTGGTCTGGGAAATTCAGTCTCATCCGTACAGACTGAAAAAAGCAGCGGACCTGCCTTCAATCCCAGTTCCGAAATCCCGCTCCCGGCATCAAGCACTTCCGTTTTCAGCAATTCTAACGTTTTTACGAGATGTCTGACGGTTACGTACTGGAGCGAGAAGTGAAAGTCAGTTCTTGGCTCATATTCGAGAATCGACAGCAAGACCAGTCTACCGGCCGACGCTGCAAGAATCGTCTCGCTCCCCTTCGAAAAGATCTCAACGGTATCGCCTTCCATCGATGCCGCGGAAACGAAATTCAGGGACTCGTTGAACTCTTTCAAAGGAAAACGCGAAGAGAACTCAAACTTTCTTTCCATGGCAGGAACAGCATCATTTCGGGCTTTCTGAAGGCTAAGAGTCTCTGAATCAGTTTTAATTGCAATGGTTTCACCTTCAGAGGTGAAAGAGACGAACGACTTTTCGTCTGAGCTCTTCAAAGCCCTGGCATAATCTATGGGAACAGAATAGACACCGGTGAAAGGATCAACAGGGAGGCTGGATGAGAACTCAAGCTTCAGACACCCGTCTGTAGCAAAGAACTTCAGACCTCTTCTGAAGTAAATCTGAAAATAGCGATAGGAGGGCTCAACTGTACCCGACACCCTTCCGAATAGATCTATCAGCTTCGAATAATCCGAGGAAACCAACCTGAAATTCATCTCAATCCTCAGAACAGTCTTATCTGTTCTTTCTCGGCGAGCCCCTTCAACGCACCGTACTTTCTCAACATTTCTACGCTTGTCTTGTTTAGTGAAGTTCTCCTTACCAGATCCTCGACTGAAGAGAAAACCCTCTTGTCTCTTTCCTTCTCGATAGATCTCGCGGCTTTATCCCCCATGTTTTGAAGTCTGTTGAAGGGTATCCTGAGGGATTCGCCTTCAATTAGAAATCTCGTGGGGTGTGATTTCATGAGGTCGACATTCAAGAATCTGAATCCCCTGTAAATCATTTCCATCACCACTTCAAGGAGTGTCTCCTTCGCCCTGTCTTTCACATTTCTGTCTTGATCAGCTCTCAATCTTATTATCTCTTTTTTGATTGAATTTGTGTCCGAAGTACAGATGTCGATATCAAACTCTCCGCCCTTAATCGAAAAATAGGTGCTGTAAAAGGCGAGGGGATAGTGTACTTTGAAATACGCCACTCTGTATCCCATGCTAACGTATGCGGCGGCATGTGCCCTTGGAAAGAGATACTTTATCTTCTTACAGGAATTTACAAACCACTCAGGAGCACCGCAGGACCTTACCTCTCTTTCATCCTCTTCGCTTAAGCCCTTCCCTTTTCTGACCTTTTCCATAATCTTGAAGGCATCTTTTGGCTCCATTCCCCTGACAATTAGATAGTTCATTATGTCATCCCGGCAGGCAATAACATTCGACAGCGACGCCTGCCTGGAGGTAATGATGTCCTTTGCGTTGTTCAACCACACATCAGTTCCGTGTGAAAGACCGGAGATTCTGACAAGCTCCCCAAAGGTAGAAGGTCTGGTATCTGAAAGCATACTACGAACGAAAGTGGTGCCGAACTCCGGAATCCCTAGAGTTCCCATGTCTGTTCCCAGCTCGTGATACTTGACTCCTAGCGACTTCAAAGAAGAGAAGATTGACAACGTCTCCGGATCGTCCATAGGGATCTTTTCAGGATCGACCCCGGTGATATCTTTCAACATCTTGATGAAAGTGGGATCGTCATGACCCAATGCATCTATCTTAACGAGATCATCGTGAATGACTTCGTAAGCGAAGTGAGTTGTCAACGTTGAGCCTTTCGTATCATTTGCGGGGTGCTGTACCGGCGTGAAACTATGGACATCCATGTCTTTTGGCACGATCATGAGTCCGCCGGGATGTTGACCAGTTGTTCTTCTGACACCCACAATTCCTCGAGCTATTCTCTCCTGTTCTGCTCTTCGAAGGTTCCTGCCGCTCTTTTCGGAATAGGCTCTCACAAAACCGAAGGCCGTTCTCTCTGCAAGTGTTGAAATTGTACCGGCCCTGAACACGTGGTCCCTTCCAAACAACTCTTCGATAAAAGAATGAGCGCGCTCCTGATATTCGCCAGAGAAGTTAAGGTCAATATCAGGCACTTTGTCTCCCTCAAATCCGAGAAAGGTCTCGAACGGTATGCTCTGCCCGTTCTTCGACATCTTCTTCCCGCAGACGGGACAGTCCATATCGGGAAGATCGTAACCGCATTCGAGATCGGTTTCCGGAAAGATCGACTTGCCACAATCAAGACAGAGATAATGTGGAGGCAGCGGGTTTACTTCGGTTATGCCGATTACGTTGGCCACGAGAGAGCTGCCTACGGAACCTCTTGAGCCGACAACATAACCGTCTTCATTGGACTTCTTTACCATCTTCTGAGCAATCAAATATAGGACAGCGTAGCCGTGGCCGATAATGGCATCGAGCTCTCGATTCAGCCTTCTTTCAACAATCTCTGGCAAAGGACTGCCATAGAGACTTTCGGCATTCTCGATTGCCATTTTCCTTACCTCTTCATCAGCTCCTTCGATTACCGGAGGATGAAGTTTTCCCTCAACGGGCGTCACTTCTTCGATCAGTGAAGCTATGTATCTGGAATTGTCGATGACTATTTCTCTGACAACTTTCTCGTCCTCAAATATCTCGTTTGCTTTTACCAACATCTCCTCTGTCGTGTGTAGATGCAGCGAAGGCTGGTTCTGGAAGTTATCGTAATCCTGAGCCGCATTTATTGCTGCTCGAAAAATATCGTCATGAGGATTCAAAAAATGAACATCCCCAGTCATTACAACTGGAATGTTCAATCTCTTTCCCACCTTATAGAACTCCCGGTACATATTCGCAAGAGTTTCCCTGGACATGTTAGTCTCGCCTTCAGAAGTGTCGATGTTATCCAGTGGCATGACTTCAATGTAATCGTAGAACTTTGCGATCTCCTCGAGTTCATCGGTGCTTGCCCCACCTATATAGGCTTTGGCCAGCTCCCCGGAAACGCATGCGCTGCCAATTAGAAGACCTTCCCTCGTATCGGCTAGCAAGCTCTTGGGAATTCTAGGCTTCATGTAGAAATACTTCGTGTGTGAAGCTGTGACCAATCTGTATAGATTCTCCAGCCCTTTTCTGTTCTTTGCAAGTATACTTATGTGAAAGGGTTTCAACGAATCGAGATTCTGGTTCTTCCTGAGCTTCTCAAGTTCGTTTACATTCTGAACCCCTCTCTTCTTTGCAAGCTGAACAAACTTCTTCAGAACTTCGGCCGTCACCTTTGCGTCTTCGTAAGCTCTGTGATGGTCGAAATGTCCCAGCTTCAACCGCTTGACCACATTATCGAGAGAATAACTCTTCGATCTAAAAAGGCTCTTTGCCAGTGCCAGGGTATCGATGCACGGCATTTCCCAGTCGCCTCCAAAGTGCTTCTTCACTGAATTACGGACGAATCCATAATCGAAAGAAGCGTTATGCGCGACTAGTATGCAGCCTTCAGCGAACTTCGTGAATTCGGGAAGTACCACTTTGATCGGACGCGCTTCGGAAAGCATATCTTCGGTAATTCCCGTCAGGCTGGTGATCATTGCAGAGAGTTCCTTCTCCGGCTTCACAAAGGTGGAGTAAGTTCCTAAGACTTCACTTCCCTTCATTTTGATAGCGCCTATCTCAATGATCTCATCTTCTTTAGGATTGAGGCCAGTGGTCTCAAGATCAAAAACCAGGAACGAAGCATCGTCGAGCGGTGAGTCTTCTTCATCCAGATTCATTGATATCTGCTGGGAATCGTTAATCATGTAACCTTCCATACCAAATATCGGTTTGATTCCCTTCTTCTTAGCAGCGAAATAGAACTCGGGAATGGACTGGACCACACCGTGGTCGGTTATCGCGGCAGCGTCATGTCCCCAATCCTTCAAGGTATCGACCAGTTCTCGAACATCCACAACTGAATCGAGAGCGCTCATTTTTGTATGAAGATGGAGTTCAACTCGCTTCTCAAGAGATTCGTCAACGCGTTTGGGAAGAACTGTTCTCTGTACGTCTCTCGGAATAAGGACTTCGTCTTTCATCCAGCTGTCTGTTTCCATCTTTCCTCTAATGGTTATCTCATCACCCTCGCGGAGCTTCTCAGAAAGAGAGCGAGCGTTTTCACCAATTAGCTTCACCGTAAGAGAGTCCGTGTAGTCGGTGACGCTAAATGTTAGGATGAAAACTTTGCCGTTCCTGCATTCAAGTTCGAAGATCTTTCCTCTCACAACCAGATCGGATTCATTCCCGAGAACTTCCTTCATCTTCTTGGAAACGGCTCTTATTTCTCTGCCCATCAAGACCGTATCGACTTCACCGGAAGAAACGGTCTCCTTTTCTACCTCTCTTCTAAAAACCTCTTCATTGATCAGATCACTCTGATCGTCTCGGATATCCAGTATTATTTCGAAAGGAATGGCCCTCCTGCAGACCTTCTCAATTGCCTTTCTCAAATCCTGTTTCTTTGCGCTGATTCGCTGAAAAGAGAATTGATCGTGAACAGTAATCAATATCCTGTTGTCATCGAATACCATTTCCGAAGAAGCCAAATAAGAAGACGCCCCATTTGTAAGCTTCAATATCTCTCTGAACTGCGCATCACTAACTACCTCCGGTATTTCTTCACCGGCCTTGACTGCTCCACCGTTCACGGGCTGGAAATAGAGACGGACCGAGGATTTGAGAAACTGAGAAGCCTTCTCCAGAAATGCAGACTCCAGAAAATCCTTAAGCTCGATGCTTACCTCACATCCGATCTTGATCATTATCTCTTTTGAATCGCAGTCGATGGATATCTCCGAGACTTCTACGCCTTCACATTCCACAGACGAATCGGCTTCGATGATTCTCGATAGAAGCCTTTTTATTGGAAGTCCTAAATTCCTCATGCACAGCTTCATGCTTTTCGAACACCTCCGGGAAACTTCCTTGCGGCAAGGTGACACCAG